>NZ_JVIQ01000007.1:0-121540 GCF_001072745.1 Streptococcus sp. 400_SSPC
CACAGTTGAGTAGGGCTGTAAAAGCTGATGAAATCAGCGTAGTAGAGCCCACTCAACCACTGCATCTTGCTCGACAATCCAAAAACAATTGAGAGGCTAGGACTTTTGTCCCAGCCTTTTCAACTCTTATGCTTGCTTATCTTTCTTAGGGTTACTCATAACCCGTATGAAGAGTTCTTTGCATTTGTCTCTTAGAACTTTTTCGTAGAAGACGAGTATAGCGATGTCCGCAATCAGAAAGATCAAAGTCAGATAGAACAAGTCAAATGAACTGCGGGCATAGTAAGTCGCTGATAGATAGGAGGAGAAGGCTCCTAGAATCACCCAAGGAAGATACTTGATATACTTGTTTACCATCATACAGTACCTCACATACTTTAAAGGATTTGTTTTTTCACTATCATTGTACTCCTTTTAAACAAAAATGCAAGCGATTACATAGATAAGTTTTGAAAAACCAATGCTAGTTGGCATTGGTCATTTTTCTTTTTTGATGGCGTTGGTAAGAATGGTAGAGTTTCAAGACGACAGACCCGCTAGCCATCCCGATAGAGATAACCAAGGCCAGAATAACAACTAGGGTCACACTGGTCACGGCTTGCTGATATTGGCCACTAACAAAGAAGGAGGTGGTCCGATAGGAAATATATCCAGGAACCAAAGGAGCGAGAATAGCTAGCATAAAGACAACGACAGGCGTCTTGTAGATGATACTTAAAATTTGACTGATACAAGAACCGACAATGGCGGCGATAAAAGTCGCAATGATAACATTGGTAGGTCCTTTCAAGATATAGTAGAGCAACCAAATAGCCATCCCTAAAATTCCTCCAGGGAGTAGCATGGAACGTTGCACGTTGAGGACGATTAAAAAGGTAATGATGGCAATCAAACTCGCCACGGCTTGGATTAAAAATTCGATTAGATTCATGATTCTATTTCATAAGGACAAGAGCGACGGTCGTTCCGGCACCAAGGGCAAGAGTAATGAGCAGGGTCTCAAAGAGTTTACTCATCCCAGAGTTGAGGTGGTTGTTCATCAGATCCCTGACGGCATTGGTCATGGCAATCCCAGGAACGAAAGGCATGACACAACCAGCAATTATGAGATCGGTATTGGAAGGAAAACCACTATAGCGGGCCCAAATATGGGCCAAAAAGCCAAAGACAAAGGCTGCCGCAAAAGCAGTGGCAAAAGGGATGCGCACGTATTTCTCAACTACTAGAGAGAAAGCATAGGCAAAGACAGTCGCAATACCTGCTCCTATCGCATCATAAAAATTCCCGCCAAACATAATGGAGAAAAAAGGAGCACTTAGAGTAGCCGCAATGGTTAACTGTAGATTGGTATAAGGCACTGCCTTCTGCTTCAATTGGATCAAGGCTTGGTAGGCTTCTTCGAGATTGATGTGCCCAGAGACTAATTGGCGAGAAATCTGATTGACATCACAGACCTTCTCGATATTGTAATTGGTCCGCAGGATCCGCTTCATCCGCGTGATATTGGCATTTTCGATTGAAAAGAAAATAGCGACTGGCATCGCTAAGGCATTGCAATCATCGATTCCTTGAGAATGAGCAATCCGGATCATGGTATCCTCCACCCGATGGATTTCAGAACCACTCTCTAAAAGGAGGGTTCCTGCCAACATGAGGACATCAATCACGCGGTCCATATCTTTAGACGCTTCCATTGTTCTTCCTGTTCTGTTAATAGATTGCTTCCATTATATCAAAATTTCACTGATTTGTACTAGTGTTACCACGGATTTAGTCAAGACAGGACAAGAAAAAACCAGCCGTTTCCGACTGGTTTGAAAAATCTATTTGAATCTTAGCTCAATGCATCATCCATAGAAAGAACTTCGTGGAAGACACGTTGTGTCAATTCAGTTTTTTGTTCTGGAGTGAGGTATTTAGTGTTTACACAGTATCCAGAGATACGAACGATAACGTCTTCACCGCTCATGATCTTTTCGTAAACGTCTGACAAGTCCATAACGTTCAAGTTAACGTGTTGTCCACCGTTTTCGAAGTATCCATCAAGGATAGTTACCAAGTTGTCTACTTGTTCGTCACGAGTTTTACCAAGAGCACGAGGTGACACTTGAGTAGTGAGTGAGATACCGTCAGCTGCGTAACCAAAGTCAAGGCTAGCAAGTGAGTTCAAGTTTTGCAACCATCCACCTTTCGCTTTGTTAGATGGGTTAGCACCTGGTGAGAAGAATTCCAATTTGCTTGTGTTCACAGAACCATCTTCGTTGAGGTATACCCCTTTGTGGACTGGTGAGTTACCAGTTTGTTTAGAGTAAGCAACGTTAGAAGTGATAGTCAAAAGTGAAACTGTAGCTTCTGCATTCTTGTAAAGTTTGTGGCTGCGAAGACGAGTAGTGTAAGCTTCGATCAACCATTCTGCCAATTCGTTAGAACGTGGGTCATCTTCACCCCAACGTGGGTATTCACCGATTGTTTCGTAATCGTAGATGTAGCCATCTTCGTCACGGATTGGTTTAACAGTAGCGTATTTGATTGCTGACAAAGTATCAACAGTGTTAGCGAATCCACAGATACCGAATCCCATGTTAGCGCGTTGGTGAGTTGGCAAGAAGGCCATTTGAACAGCTTCGTAGTTGTACTTATCAGTCATGTAGTGGATGATGTTCAAAGCATCTACGTAAGTGTCAGTCAACCAGTCAAGTGATTTTTCGAAGTTTGCTTTAACAGATTCGAATTCAAGAACTTCGTCACGGATAGGATCGATGTCAAATACTTTGTAGTCTTTATGAACGTCGTCGTAACCACCGTTCAAACCAGTAAGAAGAGCTTTAAGAACGTTTACACGAGCACCAAAGTATTGGATGTTGTGGCGTTGTTCTTCGTTTTCTGGGTCAAGTGGAGATACACAACATGAGATACAGCTCATTTCACCGTATCCGTCTTTAGCCATAGTAGTTACACCTTCGTATTGGATAGAAGAGTGTTTGTGGCTCATGTGCATACAGTAGCGACGGAAGCTGTATGGTAATTTGTCAGTCCAAAGAACTGTCAAGTTTGGTTCTGGAGAGTTACCGATGTTGTCCAACGTGTTCAAGAAACGGAAGTCCATCTTCGTAACACGGTGACGTCCGTCGTTACCCATACCAGCCATAGAAGTTGTGATGAAGGTTGGGTCACCTGAGTACAATTGGTCGTAAGCTTTTGTACGAGCAAATTTAACAGTACGCAATTTCATAACGAAATCGTCAACGAATTCTTGGATTTCAGATTCAGTGTAAGTACCACGAGCCAAGTCACGTTCAGCGTAGATATCCAAAACGATTGGCACACGTCCAAGAGAAGTAGCAGCACCGTTGATCACACGGCAGACAGCCATGAAGGCGATGTTTGTCCATTGGATTGCTTCTTTTGTATCGAAGGCAGGACGACGTACGTCTACACCATAAAGGTCACCCAATTTAACAACTTCTTGAAGTGCTTGGTATTGAAGGTTTACTTCTTCACGAAGACGGATTGATTCTTCATCGATTTCAGTAATCGCGTTCCAGTCGTTTGCTTTTTCAGCCATCAAGTAGTCAGCTCCGTAAAGGGCCAAACGAGCATAAACCCCGATGATACGTCCACGTGAGTATGCATCTGGAAGACCAGTTACTGTGTGAGCGTGACGTGCACGACGGATGTTTGTAGTATAAGCACGGAAGATACCGTCGTTAACTGTTGTTACATATTTAGTGAAGATTTCATGCACAGCTGGATCTGGCTCATATCCATTTTCTTTCAAAGTAGTTTCCGCCATACGGATACCACCACGAGGCATGAAGTTCAATTTGAACAATTCATCGTTTTGGATACCGAAGATCACTTCGTTTTCTTTGTCGATGTATCCAGCTGCGATATCAGCGATAGAAGTTGGACGAGTATCGTATGGGAAACGAGTTTCTTCGTAGTGTGCTTTTGTTTCTTCAACAATCTTCTTGATGTGAAGTGAACGTTCTGTTGGGCCAGCTAGGAAGCTTTCGTCTCCATCATATGGAGTGTAGTTAGCTTGTACAAAGCGTGAGACACTGGCTCTTTCTTTCCAGTCTTCACCTTGGAAGCCTTCCCAGGCTTTGTCAAAAATGTCTTGTGCTTCAACAACTGTTTTAACAACCATGTTTAAATCCTCTTTTGTCTTTCTAGCAACAAATCTGTTGCACTTACAATAGTAGTATACCATATGGAAATCGGTTTCACAAAGGGAATAGCAAAAAGATTTTGGATTCTTTTATAATACAGAAGGGGATATATGGATAAACTGTATTATATTTTTGTCTTGGGAGAAGTGAAAATTAGTAGGAAAAAATCGTTGATAGGGATATAATGAAAGAGGAGGTTGCCCATGCTCATATTTCCTTTAGTCAATGATACGAGCCGTAAAATCATTCATATCGATATGGATGCCTTTTTTGCGTCCGTTGAAGAGCGTGACCATCCTGAATTGAAGGGAAAGCCTGTCATTATTGGCCATGATCCCCGTTTGTCTGGCGGAAGAGGAGTGGTGTCGACTTGTAATTACGAAGCCAGAAAATATGGTGTCCATTCGGCTATGAGTTCCAAAGAGGCCTATGAACGGTGTCCTCAGGCAGTTTTCATCCCTGGAAACTACGAGAAGTACCAGGCAGTCGGTCTCCAAGTCAGAGAAATATTTAAACGCTACACCGATCTGATTGAGCCTATGAGCATTGATGAAGCCTATCTGGATGTGACCAACAATAAGCTTGGTCTTCAGTCTGCTGTCAAGGTAGCTCGCTTGATTCAGCATGCTATTTGGAATGAATTGCACCTAACTGCTTCTGCCGGAGTTTCCTACAATAAGTTTCTAGCAAAAATTGCCAGTGATTACCAGAAGCCTCAGGGACTGACCGTCATTTTACCCGAGCAAGCTCAAGACTTTTTAAGTCAGCTGGATGTTGCTAAGTTTCATGGTGTGGGGAAACGGACAGTGGAGCGACTTCATGATTTGGGAATTTATACTGGTGCAGATCTCTTAGAAGTGCCGGAAATGACTCTCATCGATCACTTCGGTCGTTTTGGTTTTGATCTCTATCGAAAGGCTCGGGGGATTCATAATAGTCCGGTTAAGAGCAATCGCATTCGCAAGTCCATTGGGAAGGAACGCACCTATCGAAAATTGCTGGTGGCCGAGGATGATGTGCTAAAAGAATTAACCAACCTATCTGAAAAGGTAGCGAGCAGTTTGGCCAAGCATCAGAAAATTGGTAAGACCTTGGTGCTAAAGATTCGTTATGCCGATTTTACGACCTTGACCAAGAGACGAAGTTTAGAGGAAGCAACTAGAGACCCTGAAGCCATTCAGAGACTGGCCCAGGAGCTCTACCAAAGCCTAGAAAGTAACTCCTTAGGTATTCGCCTTTTAGGGGTGACCCTCACTAATTTTTCTTCCGAGTCTCGGGAAACCCATGAAGGATCTCTAATAGAAGAAACCCCGTAGGTATACTTGACCTACGGGGAATTTTTAGCTAGTTTTTGAAGAACTGTTGAATCTCTTCCTCGGTGAGGCCAATCATGGGATCAATGCTTAAGTAATTGTCCTCTGTTAATCGATAGCCTTGTTGAGAAGCTTGGGAAGCAGGTGAGTCAGAGCGGTTTTCAACTGAGAAGAGCTCCCTTTGGGGCTCTGTTTTTTTTATGGGCTCTTCCAGGTGGACAGGGCTCTGTGAGGCAGAGTCTCTACGTTGAGGAACCCCATCCGAAAAACGCTCAATCAGATAGGTTTTGCGAGCGGTTCCGGTATTCTTTGTCGCAAAGTCAAATGCAGTGTATTCTCCCAGGAGGATGAGTTTGCTTTTCGAACGGGTAATGGCTGTGTAGATCAGATTGCGTTGGAGCATGCGGTGGCTCTGATTGGTCAGAGGAAGGATGACCACAGGAAATTCGCTTCCCTGTGACTTGTGGATGCTCATGGCATAAGCCAGGCGAATCTTGTACCATTCATTGCGGGGGTAGACCAATTCATTGCCATCAAATTGGATGGTGAGTTCATCTTGCTTGGATTCGGTATACTTAGCTGGCAAGAGGTCGGTGATGTAGCCAATATCACCGTTAAAGACATTGCTTTCGGCATCATTGACCAGGTGGATGACCTTGTCACCATTTCGATACTGGCAATCCAGTGTTTGAAAGAATAGAGCACCCGTTTCTAATGGATTGAGGAGCTCTTGCATGAGACTGTTAATCTGGTCAATGCCTGCAGAACCTCGATACATCGGAGCGAGGACCTGGATGTCTCGAGCCGGAATGCCGTTGCGAAGAGCAGCGCTGGTAATTTTTTCAATCATGGGAGCGATGAGCTCACTCGGTGCTTCAAAGTAGGAACGATCAGGTTTTTTCTCTGTGAAATCAGGAGGCAGTTGGCCTTTGCGAATCTGACTGGCCAAAGTGACGATAGTCGAATCTTCACTTTGACGGAAGATGTGTTCCAGTTTGACTTGAGGGATGCTGGGGATCTGTAGGAGATCGGACAAGACTTGCCCAGGACTCACAGAAGGAAGCTGATCGGCATCTCCAACGATTAAGAGTTTGGTATTGGAGGAGATATTGCTGAGAAGCTGATTGGCCAGCCAAGTATCCACCATAGAGAATTCATCGACAATGACAAAATCCGCATCGAGATAATCATCCAAGTGGCTCGTGTCGTCGTCTCCCGTCATTCCTAAGTGACGATGAATGGTGGCGCTCGGAAGACCTGTCAGTTCACTCATTCGACGGGCTGCTCGACCGGTTGGAGCAGCTAAGAGGATTGGTAATTGAGATTTTTTCCGAAGATCCAATTGGTGCAGGCGGGCATAGGTTCCGATAATTCCATTGATAACGGTTGTTTTCCCTGTTCCTGGTCCACCTGTTAGCACGAAGACCTTTTGCTGGATGGCTTCCCGGATAGCCTTCCGTTGGATGGGATCGTAGTGGATATGGAGATCTTCTTCAATGTCATCGATCGTTTGTTCGATTTTTTCTGCTTCGAAAGATTCTTGCTTTCCTTTTTCTAACAGGCGACCGATATGGCTTCGGATCCCTTCTTCTGCAAAGAAGAGGCTGTTGTTGAAAATCTTAGTGTCAATGTTTTGCACCTTGTCTTCTTCGATGAGACTGGCCAATTCTTGGGCGACGCTGGCTGGATCGAGCTCGACTGGACGAGATGCTTCTAAGAGTTGGATGGTGGCTTGGAGCAATTCTTTGGCTTCAACGTAGGTGTCCCCTGTTTCTAAGGAGAGGGTTAAAAGACTATGAACCAGTCCTGCTCGGAAGCGTTCAGGTGCATCACTGGCAATCCCTAATTCTTCTGCTAATTGGTCGGCAATTTTAAAGCCCATTCCTTGAATATCTTCGACCAGTTGATAAGGAGCTGATTCGACGATTTGCAAGGTTTCTTCCTTGTAGAAATCCTGGATTTGGAAGGCTAGTTTATTAGGGATGCCATAGTTAGCAAGTTGGGCGAGGACCCGTTCCGTACCATAGTTGAGCTGTAGTTTTTCGACAAAGGCCTCGCGATTCTTTTTAGAAAGTCCGGAGATAGAGGCCAGTTTTTCAGGTGCTTGCAGAATTTTATCAATGGTATCCTCGCCATAGAGATCCACGATTTTTTGGGCCGTTTTGAGTCCGATCCCTTTAAAATGGTCGCTAGAAAAGTATTTCACCAAGCCTTTGCTAGTGGGTTTGGCTCGTTCATAGCGATTCATTTGCAACTGTTGGCCATATTTCGGATGATGGACCAGTTCTCCCCAGAAGGTATAATCTTCTCCTTCGACGATATCTGCCATCGTTCCAGTGACGATAATGTCAAAGTCATCATAGTCCTCTGCATCTGTATCATTGATATCCAACAATAAGATACGGAAAAAACTACTTTGATTTTCAAAAATGACCCGCTCAATGGTTCCTGAGAAATAGTATTCCATGCAGAGTTTCCTTTTAAGTAATGGTCTGAGAGAGCTTATCTCTCATGAAGATATTGAAAGAGATTGGAACAAGAGTCCCAACCTCATCATGGGTTAATAAGTCTGGAATGGAAGGAGTGGCCAGAGGCGAAGGACGGCTTCCCCTTTGATTTGTTCCTTCTTGAAAGCCCCCACCTGGCGGCTATCTTTTGAAACGATTCGATCATCACCAAGGAGTAGATACTCATCATCCAAGAGCTTTTTCGTGAAGGTCGCACTTCCATCTCTATCAACGGTGAAAGCTTCGGCAATCTGTGCCATTTGGCGGAAGAGTTCTCCATTTTCTTCGAACCCTTTTCCAGAATAGGTTGATTGCAATTTATCTTCTTTAAATTTTTGAATGTAGTCTTTCAAGTAAGGCTCGTCAGTTTCTTTGCCGTTGATATAGAGGACATCGTTTTTGTACTCGATGGTCTCACCAGGGAGTCCAATGACCCGTTTAACGATTTCTTTGGTTTTTCCATTTTCTGTTTCACTAGCGACCACGATATCAAAACGGTCGATAGGCAGTTTATTGATAACGAGAAGGTATTCACTATCTGCCAAGGTCGGATCCATAGAATGGCCATCGACACGGACAGGCGTCCACAGATAAATACGAGAGAGAATAATGCCTCCAATAATGAGGCCGAAGAGCGCCCATTCTTTCAGGAAAGAACGGACTGGATTATTTGATTTTTTTGAACGTTTCATGCTTTATCTTTCTATCAATTTTTTTGCTTTTTCTGTATTTTTAAAATGAAGTTTGGCACTGTAGTCAAGGGCTTGAATGCCATAGGCCTTTAATAGTTGAGCAGCTACCTTGTCTGAGGGCGCACCAGCCCCACTAGGAAGGGTGTAGCCGAGTTCTTGACTCAAATCTTCCAGATTTTGGAGGAAGAGGTCACGGGCAATAATGGAACTCACAGCTACTGCCAAGTATTTTCCTTCGGCCTTCTCTTCTAGGGTGACGACTTGTGGGACCTGATTCGCTTCTGCTTGAACATAGCGATCATAGTTTTTCTTGGTCGTAAAGGCATCGACTACAATCTTTTGAGCTTTTGCCCCTTGTTGCAAGAGCAAAAAAATGGCTTGATTGTGAAGAGCAACCTTGACAGATACCGCATTGTAGCCAGAGGCGATGACCTGATTGTATTTTTTAGGTGTCAGCAGTAAGGCCTGATGCGGGATTTCTTGTTTGAGGATCGGTGCGAGAGCTCGAATTTTTCGATCATCTAAGGTTTTAGAATCCCCAACTCCTAGACTTTTTAAGCGGGCATGTTGCTCCGGGCTGACCAGTGAAGCCACGACGGCAAGCCCTCCAAAGTAAGAACCGTTCCCAACTTCATCCGTTCCGATTAAGGGGAAGTCTTGTCCAGCAAGTGCTTGGTCTATCGGATCTTGTTGGTAACCGAAGAAGGCAGCATAGCGCGTGGCCTGATTACCTTGTAGGACAACCTTTCCTGATGTGTAAATCGAAATGGTTGCACCAGGAGCCTTAAAAAAATATCGGATATATGGATTTTTTGAAGGTAGCAGGTGGTCTTGGTGCTGACCAACAAATGCTTGGATGTCCTCGTTTTGAGGGGACAATGTAATTGTTTCCATAACCCTTATTGTATCATAAAAGCTAGATGAAAGGCCAGAAAAAGACCAGTCAAATTTAGTCTGAAAGAACTTCTTTTAGGCTAGCTTCAATTGCTTGAGGATCAGTTTTTGAAGAGAAGCGGTGGATGACTTGGCCTTGGCGATTGATCAAGAATTTGGCGAAATTCCATTCAATGCGGGAGCCCAAGGGACCACTAGCTTGTTCTTTTAACCATTGGTAGAGGGGGCTGGCTTCTTTCCCATTGACTTTTATTTTTGCGAAACGTGGGAAGCTGGTTCGGTAATGGAGGCTACAAAATTGATTAATCTCCTCCGCACTTCCCGGTGCTTGGCCCATAAATTGATTGCATGGAAAGTCAAGGATTTCAAATCCTTGATCATGGTAGCGCTCATAGAGCTCTTGCAATCCCTGGTATTGAGGAGTCAGACCGCAACCTGTTGCAGTATTGACGATGAGGAGTACTTGGCCTCGGTATGCTTCGAGGGAGAAGGGGCTCCCATCTTGGGCCATTACAGTGAAATCATAGATAGTCATTTTACACGTCCTTTCCTACTTTCTCTATTGTATCACGCTTGAGTCGAAAAAAGTTAAACCGTGGTCCTAGTGCTTCGGTATTTCCTATGGGAAGGGGATTTTCCTACTGACAAGCGGGCTAGATTTTGATATAATATCGTGAGGTGATTTTTATGTCCAGCTTAAATAGATACAAATTTACTTTCGGTAATAAATCGCTGACTCTTACAACTAATCATGATAATCTCTTTATGGAAGAGGTTGAACGGGTCGCGAAAGAAAAATATGAAGCGATTAAAGAACAAATGCCAGCTGCTGATGATGAGACCCTGGCCATTTTACTAGCAATCAATAGTTTGTCAACACAATTGAGTCGTGAGATTGAGTTTGACGATAAGGAAAAAGAATTGGAAGATTTTCGTCGCAAGGCCCTAGATGGCCTAGTCGGTAGATCATCTAATTAAGGGGAGTTGCATGTTTTCAATCCTGATTTTATTCATCCTAGCTTGGAGTTTTTATATTGGGTATTCACGAGGGATTTTGCTTCAAGGATATTATTTTTTAACCATGATTGTGGCCATGTTGGTCGCAGGATCAGGCTATCAGTCCTTGGCAAAAACCATTAGTCTATGGATTCCATTTTCGAGTGCAACACAAGCTTCAAAAAGCTATTTTTATGGTGCAGACCAACTCTTTCACTTAGACAAAGTTTTTTACGCTGGTTTGGCTTACTTCATCTTGTTTGTTTTAGTCTATGCGATAGGTCGAGTGATTGGACTCTTTATTCCCTTGATTCCAACGCCTGAAAAATGGGAGGAGTATCCGTTTCAGATTGCCAGTGGTGTGCTAGCTGTCCTAGTAACCTACTTTGTTCTGCAAATGGGATTCACGATTTTGTCAACCATCCCCATGGCAGCCATTCAAGATCGACTTCATGGAAGTTTCCTCATTCGATTTATGGTGCAGCATAGCCCCCTTACAGCAGGCCTCTTGAAACAACTTTGGGTTGTAAAAATCTTAGGTGCGTAATCACTTCTCATCATGTCTAACAGTTCATGAGAGTTATTATAGAAAGGAAGGGGAGGCTCAAACCAAAATCAGCCTCCTTTTCTGTTGTGGAGAAACATGAATCAAAAAATTCTCGAAACCTTAGAGTTTCAAAAAGTCAAAAACTTAGTAGAGCCCTATTTGCAAACGGAGCAGGGCGAAGTGGAGTTGCAGGAATTAGCCCCACTTACAAAAAAAGAAGCAATTGAAACCGCCTTTCTTGAAATGGCGGATATGGCTCAGATATTTGTGGAGCATCCGCATTTTAGCGTGCCCACCATCCAAGAAATTCGTCCAGTGACCAAGCGTTTAGAACTAGAAACATCGCTCAATATCGATGAATTGTTAGCGGTCAAGAAAGTCCTGCGCGTGACCCATGAATTGCGAAATTTTTATGATGAATTAGAAAATGTCCGCTTGGAAAAACTGGATCGGATATTTGAAAATCTAGTCGACCTTCCACAGTTGCAGGGAAGTCTCCATGCCATTAATGAGGCAGGATTTATTGAAAACTTTGCCAGTGAAACCTTGGCAAAAATTCGTCGACGGATTCAAGAGAATGAACACCAAGTGCGAGACATTTTACAAGAATTGTTGAAGACCAAGTCCGAAATGCTGGCTGATCAGGTCGTAGCGAGTCGGAATGGACGAAATGTCTTGCCAGTCAAAAACACCTACCGCAATCGGATTGCCGGTGTGGTGCACGATATTTCAGCCAGTGGAAATACCGTCTATATCGAACCTCGAGCGGTCGTCAATCTTAATGAAGATATTGCCAACCATCGTGCAGATGAACGCTTCGAGATGCTCCGGATCTTGGAAGAAATTTCAAACCTCCTTCGTCCTCATGCGGGGGAAATCCGAAACAATGCTTGGCTGATCGGTCATATTGACCTCGTTCGGGCCAAACATCGCTTTTTACAGGACCGAAAAGGAACTATTCCAACCTTGTCAGATCAAGGGGAGATTCAGCTCTTGCAGGTTCGCCATCCCTTGATTGAGAAGGCTGTTCCTAATGATATCCACTTTGGCAAAGACCTCACAGAGATTGTGATTACCGGACCGAATACGGGTGGGAAGACCATCATGCTCAAGACCCTGGGACTAGCCCAATTAATGGCCCAGTCGGGCTTGCCAATCCTAGCAGATGCTGGGAGTAAGGTAGCTGTCTTCACGCAAATCTTCTCTGATATCGGGGATGAGCAGTCGATCGAGCAGAGCCTGTCTACCTTCTCCAGTCACATGACCAATATTGTCTCTATTTTGGAGCAGGTCGATGAGGAATCCTTGGTCTTGCTGGATGAGTTGGGAGCTGGAACGGATCCTCAGGAAGGGGCTTCACTGGCGATCGCCATCCTAGAAGATCTCCGCTTACGAGGGATCAAGACCATGGCGACCACCCACTATCCAGAACTTAAGGCCTATGGGATTGAGACACTTGGTGTTCAAAATGCCAGCATGGAATTTGATACGGACAGCCTGCGTCCGACCTATCGGTTTATGCAGGGGGTACCAGGACGTTCCAATGCCTTTGAAATCGCGCGTCGTCTAGGCTTGTCAGAAGTGATTGTTCGTCAAGCGCAGGGGTTGACCAATCAGGATCGGGATGTCAACCGCATCATTGAAAAGTTGGAAGCTCAGACCCTAGAAAGTCGCAAACGACTCGAGTCCATCCGAGATGTTGAACAGGAAAATCTGAAATTCAACCGCGTCCTCAAGAAATTGTACAATGAGTTGACCCGAGAGCGGGAAACAGAGCTCAACAAGGCGCGTAAAGAAGCGCAAGAAATTGTGGATCTTGCTCTAGCAGAAAGCGATCAGATTTTGCAAGGTCTTCATGCCAAATCGCAACTCAAGCCCCATGAAATTATTGAAGCCAAGTCTCAGTTGAAAAAATTGGCCCCAGAAACAGTCGATCTATCGAAAAACAAGGTCTTGAAACAGGCTAAGAAAGCCCGTGCTCCAAAAGTCGGAGACGAGATCTTGGTCATCAGCTATGGACAAAGAGGAAGTCTTACCAAGCAGCTCAAGGATGGTCGTTGGGAAGCCCAAGTGGGACTGATCAAGATGACCTTGGAAGAAAAAGAATTTAATCTGTTGAAAGCTGAAAAAGATGCTTCTCAACCGAAAAAACGCCAGGTCCACGTAGTCAAACGTTCCAATGCCAATGGACCTCGGGCTCGCTTGGACCTTCGTGGCAAACGGTATGAGGAAGCCATGGAAGAATTGGACAGCTTTATCGACCAAGCCCTTCTCAATAATATGGCCCAAGTCGATATCATCCACGGTATCGGAACTGGGGTCATCCGGGAAGGAGTTACCAAGTACCTCCGTCGCAATAAGCATGTCAAAAGCTTCGAGTACGCTCCTCAAAATGCAGGAGGAAGCGGAGCGACAATTGTGACCTTTAAATAAGCAAAGAGTCAGTCGTGCCTTTTAATCAGGCACGCTTTTTGCTATAATACAGTCAGTTTAAACGGAAAGAAGGAAAGCATATGACCCCTAATCGTTCGTCCGATTCTTGTACTACCATACTTGTCGGAAAAGATGCCAGTTATGATGGTTCAACCATTGTAGCTCGCACGGAAGACTCTCAAAACGGAGTGTTTACTCCTAAGAAATTTATCGTTGTTCAGCCAGAGGATCAACCCCGTCATTATCGGTCGGTCCTATCTCCTTTTGAGATAGACCTGCCAGATAACCCTGTTCGTTACACAGCTGTTCCAGATGCCATTCCAAAAGATGGTATCTGGGGAGAAGCGGGGATCAATCGGTACAATGTGGCTATGAGTGAGACAGAGACCATTACGACCAATAGCCGAGTCTTGGGGGCGGACCCTCTGGTGGAAAGTGGAATTGGGGAGGAAGACATGCTGACCTTGGTCCTTCCTTATGTCCAGACTGCCCGAGAAGGAGTGCTTCGCTTGGGGAAAATCCTAGAAGAATACGGAACCTATGAGTCTAACGGAGTAGCTATCAGCGATGTCAATGAGATCTGGTGGTTGGAAACCATCGGTGGTCATCACTGGATGGCCCGCCGTGTGCCAGACGATGCCTATGTGACCAATCCCAATCAATTGGGAAGTGATCGCTTTGAGTTTGATCGCCCGGAAGAGTTTTTATGTGACCCAGACTTGAAAGATTTTGTGGAACGCCATCACCTGGCCTTGGATTTTGACGGTTCGTCTTTTAACCCTCGTTATGCTTTTGGGAGCCAACGAGATAAGGACCGCCATTACAACACGCCACGGGCTTGGGATATTCAACGATTCCTCAACCCAGAAGTGGAGCAAGATCCTCGTTCCTTCTTCCTTCCTTGGTGTCAAAAACCTTACCGCAAGATTACGATTGAAGATGTCAAATATGTCCTCAGCAGTCACTACCAGGATTCAGCCTATGATCCTTACGCTTTAGAAGGGGATAGTCATAGTCGTCGGACCTTCCGTACCATTGGCATTAACCGGACCAGCCAGACGGCCATTCTCCAGTTGCGGCCAAATCGTCCTCAAGAGACAACCGGGATTCAATGGCTTTGCTATGGGTCAATGCCTTTCAATACGGCCGTTCCTTTCTTTACCCAGGTCGATACGACACCGGATTATTTTGCCAATACGACAGAAAAAGTGACGACAGATTCCTTCTATTGGACCAATCGAATCATTGCTGGTCTGGCAGATGCCCACTATAGTCATCATGTTGGAGATTTAGAAGATTACCAAGAAAGCACTATGGCCCTTGGGCATGCCCGGATTGGACGAGTGGATCAAGCCTTGGCAGCAGGACAAACCGTTGATTTCGAAAGAGAAAATCAGGAAATGAGTGATCAGATTCAAGAAGCGACGGATTGCTTATTGGATAAGGTCTTGTTGGATGCTAGTAACCTGATGACCAACCATTTCTCTTTGAGTGACTAGTTGGACCAAGTTGTACTATTTCATGATAGTTTCTGAAAATATTGATTTTCTTTTCAAATTATGCTAAAATAGAACAAATTGAACATCATACCGGATGAAGTTTTTCAGAAGTAGGGCCTTCCTATGACTGTGAAATGGACGGAACTCTGGAGAGACCGTAAAGGCACCGAAGGGGCAAGGTAGAGCATTCTACTCAAACTCTCAGGTAAAAGGACAGAGCAAAAGATAGAAGCCTTTTTGGTTTTTATTTGGAGCACCAGAGTACATGTTTTGACATGTGCTCTTTCTTTTTCTCTTTGGATGATTGCTTGGATGATGTGGAGGAAGTGGATGGCTATCCCTTTCTAAAGCTAGACAAATGATAAAAGGAGAAATAGATAAGGATGACAAATTGGTTGGCGTTTTTTAAACAAGTAGATAATGTGGTCTGGGGGGCTCCCCTTTTGATCCTCTTGGTGGGGACTGGGATTTATCTGAGCTTACGCTTGGGCTTGCTTCAAGTTTTTCGTTTACCCCAAGCCTTTCGGCTCATTTTTACAGAAGATCAAGGAGAAGGGGATATCTCTAGCTTCGGAGCCTTGGCAACAGCCTTGGCGGCGACAGTTGGGACAGGAAATATTGTCGGAGTAGCGACAGCGATTCAGACAGGTGGCCCAGGTGCCCTCTTTTGGATGTGGATGGCAGCCTTCTTTGGAATGGCGACCAAGTATGCAGAAGGTTTGTTGGCCATTCGCTACCGAACCAAGGATGACAATGGTCACATTTCTGGTGGTCCGATGTACTACATTCTTCACGGGATGGGAGAGAAGTGGCGTCCCCTTGCCATCTTCTTTGCCCTAACAGGTGTCTTGGTGGCTCTCTTTGGGATTGGAACCATGACCCAGGTGAATGCCATTACGGGCGCTTTGAAGACTAGTTTTCAACTTTCTCCTCAAGTCGCTAGTCTGGTCATTGCAGGAATTGTATCGGCTGTCATATTTGGGGGAATTCATTGGATTTCCAAGGTTTCAGAAAAGGTGGTTCCTTTTATGGCTGCAGCCTATATCTTTGCGACAGTTTATATTATTGTCTTGAATATGGACCAAGTGCCGACCGTTCTATCCCAAGTTTTCCAAGGTGCTTTTACAAGAACCGCGGCTATCGGTGGTTTTTCTGGAGCCTTGGTGAAAGAGGCAGTTCAAAAAGGGGTGGCGCGTGGAGTTTTCTCCAATGAGTCAGGACTGGGATCTGCGCCGATTGCAGCAGCCGCAGCGAAGACGGAAGAGCCAGTGGAGCAAGGTTTGATTTCTATGACTGGGACCTTCATCGATACCATTATTATTTGTAGCCTAACTGGTCTAGCTATTTTAGTATCTGGCCAGTGGACAACAGTGGGGCAAGTTGGGAGTGATTTGACCCAACAGGTCTTTATTTCGACCTTTGGCCACATCGGTGGGATCATTCTGACCCTTTGTTTGGTCCTGTTTGCGACGACGACCATTTTGGGTTGGTCTTATTATGGTGAACGCTGTGTCGAATTTTTGGCGGGTGTCAAACTCATTCCCTATTACCGTCTTCTGTTTATCCTGATGGTGGGGGTAGGAGGCTTTCTTCAGTTGGAGTTAGTCTGGATCATTGCCGATATTGTGAATGGACTGATGGCCTTGCCGAATCTCATCGCCTTGTTAGCCTTATCGCCTATTGTTCTAAAGGAAAGCAAACGATATTTTAAGAAAAAGAAATAGACCAAATCGTGTGATCTGGTCTTTCTGTCTTAATAGCGTTTTTCTTTGGGCCAATCTTTCATTTCAGAAATGGCTGTAAAGAGGACGTCTGTTGATGAGTTGAGGGCTGTTTCACAAGAATCTTGGATAACGCCGATAATGAAGCCTACACTAACCACTTGCATAGCGATATCATTGTCGATACCAAAGAGGCTGCAGGCGACAGGAATCAAGAGGAGGGAACCACCAGCTACTCCAGAAGCCCCACAGGCTGAAACAGCTGCAACGATACTGAGGACCAGGGCAGTCCCAAAATCGACTTGAATGCCTAAGGTGTTGACAGCAGCTAGGGTCAAGGTATTAATGGTAACGGCAGCTCCGGCCATATTAATAGTAGATCCCAGAGGGATAGAGACCGAGTAAGTATCAGGGTTGAGACCTAGTTCCTTACAGAGCTTCATATTGACAGGGATGTTAGCAGCAGAGCTTCTAGTAAAGAAGGCAGTCAGTCCACTGACTCGTAGACATTTGAAGACGAGCGGATAAGGATTTTTGCGAATCATGATGTAGACAAAAATCGGGTTGATGACTAGAGCGACGAAGAACATGGTGCCAACCAAGAGAAGTAAGAGGAGGCCATAGCTCTTAAGTCCATCAAATCCTTGTCCTGCAATCGTTGTATAGACCAAGCCAAGAATCCCAAATGGCGCAAGGTTAATGATCCATTCGACAATCTTGGAAGTGATATCTGCCAGGGTTTGAAGGAGGTCCTTGCTGTGCTCACTCGCTTCTCTCATAGCAACACCAAAGACGACGGCCCAGGATAGAATCCCGATATAATTGGCCTGAATAAGGGCATTGAGCGGGTTGTCCACGATTTTTAAGAGAAGGTTGCTGATGACTTCCCCTAGTCCATCGGGAGAAGTTCCTTCAGCACTAGTTCCTGTTAAAGAAATGGTAATAGGAAAGAGATAGTTCACCAGGACCGCTACCAAGGCTGCCGCAAAAGTTCCCAGGAGGTAGAGGACAATGACTGATTTCATATTGGTTTGGGTTCCCTTTTGGTGCTGGGAGAGGGCGTTAGCGACAAGGGCGAAGACTAGAAGAGGAGCAATAGCCCGCAAACCTCCTACAAAGATTTCCCCTAATAGACCAATTGCAGATGCTTTAGGAAGTAGCAGAGCTAAAAGGGCTCCAACGAAGATTCCGATTGCAATCCGCTTCATCAGGTTGGTTTTGTTCCAAGTTTGAATGAGTCGTTTGACCATAAGGACCTCCTTTATTGAAAGTTTACCGTCCATTATACGATAGATAAGTCTTAAAATCAAGGTGAGCATAAGAGGAGGTTAGTGGTTCTAAAGGTTAAAATCTGATATAATCAAACCATTAGAAAAAGAGAAGGAGATTGATAGAAGGTATGAAGAATATTTTTTCCCGCTATGTCAGTCAGTTTGATTGGACCAAGATCATGGATGAATTGGTTTCAAAATTGATTTCGTTAGCTATTTTATTTGTTTTATTTTTTCTTGCAAAAAAACTAATCCATAGTTTGGTGAAACGCATCTTGAAGCCTTCTCTGAATTATGTAGGCCAAGACGAAGCGCGTAAGAATACTATTTTAAGGCTGGTAGAGAGTCTGTTGAATTACTGCCTCTATTTTATCCTGATCTACTGGATTCTTTCTATCTTGGGCTTACCAGTCTCCAGTCTCTTAGCAGGTGCAGGAATTGCCGGAGTTGCCATTGGGTTAGGAGCACAGGGCTTCCTATCAGACTTGGTCAATGGGTTCTTTATTCTTCTGGAACGTCAGATAGACGTCGGAGATACCGTTCGTTTGACCAATGGTCCGATTACCATCGCTGGAACCGTCTCTAGTGTGGGCATTCGGACGACTCAGGTGCGAGACGCAGATGGGACCTTGCATTATGTACCCAATCGCAATATTATGGTTGTCAGCAATCTCTCTCGGGGGAACCAGCGCGTCCTCATCGATATGCCAATTTCAGCTCAAACTGACCTAGACAAGATTTATCAAATCTTCCAGCAAGTCAACGATGAACAAGCCCAAAAGCATCCAGAAATCTTAGATGGTCCGACGATTTTAGGCCCTCAAATCGAAAAGGGGACAGGCCGTTATTCCTTCCGCGTCGCCATGATGGTCCAGTCGGGAAGCCAAGTGGCCATTTACCATCTTTATTACAAACTCTATCATGATGCCCTCTTACAAAATGGCATCGAGATTCCAACCACTTTCTCTGTCACACCCTAACAAAAAAAGACCTATTGGTCTTTTTTCTTATTCTAAAATAAGCATGCCATCTTTGACAGCGAAAGGATCTTTCGGATTGATCCGATCGTAGAACATAACGCCATTGATGTGATCGATTTCGTGTTGGACCACAATGGAGTTGTAGCCTTTGAGTTTGATACGGTGCTTTTCTCCGGTTTTGTCATAGTAGTCTACCGTTACACGTGCGTGACGAACCACATAACCAGGAACGTTGCGGTCTACAGAGAGACACCCTTCCCCATCTCCTAGAGCCGCATCTTGGACTGAGTGGGAGACAATTTTAGGATTGTACATGACTTCTTGGATGGAGTAGGCTTCTTTTGGAGGATTTCCTTCTTCGTCCTCTGGATTTGGGACGAGAACGGCAATGATGCGCTTAGAAATGTCCAACTGAGGGGCAGCGAGTCCAACTCCACCTCGGAGACCCAATTTTTCCGCCATGACAGGATCCTGCGAATGGTGCAAGAACTGCATCATTTTTTCCCCTAGGATGATGTCTTGATCTGACAGTGGGAAAGTGACCTCTTCAGCGATAGCACGTAAAGTTGGGTGGCCTTCGCGGATAATATCATTCATATCAATTAGATGGGCAGCTTTTGTAATGGTTTCGATTGCAGACATGTTCTCATTCACTCCTTTTTTCTAGAAACCATCATATCATAAATCCTTTTAGAATGAAAGTTTGCCAATTGATTGATGGGTGCTAATGGACCAGACGGACCGTAAATTAGAAAAGGAAAGAATCCTAGTCCGGTTCATGGTATAATGATAAGAAGAATGAAGGAGACAAGCATGCGTCTAGATAAATATTTAGTGGACTGTGGAGTGGGAAGCCGAACAGAAGTCAAGCAAGTCCTCAAGCAAAAAAAGATTCAGGTCAATGGAAAGGTGGAAACCTCTGCCAAGGTTCATATTGATCCAGATAAGGATCAAGTGACCTATCTGGGAGAAAGTTTATTCCATGAAGAGTTTGTTTACTATCTGCTCAATAAACCCAAAGGGGTCATTTCAGCAACGGAAGATGACCGCCATCAAACAGTCTTAGATTTGTTGGATGACACGGCCAGACACAAGGAAGTCTTTCCAGTTGGACGATTGGATATTGATACCCATGGTTTACTCCTCTTGACCAATAATGGTAAGCTGGCTCATGCCATGCTATCGCCTAAGAAGCATGTGGACAAGGTCTACCGTGCTCAAGTAGCTGGAATCATGACCCAGGAAGATATCGACCGCTTCAAAGAAGGAATAGAATTGAAGGATTTCACCACCCTGCCAGCGGAGTTGGAAATATTGGAGGTCGATCAAGAAGCTAATAGTTGCTTGGTTCAGATCCGCATCGCTGAAGGAAAATTCCATCAGGTCAAGCGCATGGTCGCAGCTTGTGGCAAAGAAGTCACCGATCTCGAGCGGATTTCCATGGGGCCATTGAGCTTGGATCCTAGTCTCGAATTAGGGGAGTGGCGTAGATTGACAGCAGAAGAAATAAAGCTCTTAACTGACTTTCGGGTCAACCTATAATGAGAAGTCATTGTAGTCTTGGGTTTGAAGAACTCTGTTGGAAAAAGCAGAAGTGTTTGACAGAAAGATGAAATCTTGGTAGAATGAATAGGTCGAATAGACAACTAACTCTTTCTTGGTAGCAGGCTATGCCAAACCTGCCACTCGGATAGAGCATAAAGAAAAGGAGCTTATCATGGCAATCTCAAAAGAGAAAAAAAATGAAATCATTGCACAATACGCACGTCACGAAGGTGACACTGGTTCAGTAGAAGTACAAGTTGCTGTCCTTACTTGGGAAATCAACCACTTGAACGACCACATCAAACAACACAAAAAAGACCACGCTACTTACCGTGGTTTGATGAAGAAAATCGGTCGCCGTCGTAACTTGTTGGCTTACCTTCGTAAGAACGACGTTAACCGTTACCGTGAGTTGATCAACTCTCTTGGACTTCGTCGTTAATCATGATGCTAAGGGCGCCAAAAATCCGTATGAAAATAGGGAAACGACACAGTGTTCGATGAACACAAGGAGTTTCATCTTTTTCACTAGGATTTTAGCCCGAGCTCAAAACAGCTCTCTGAATTCAGAGGGCTGTTATTTTTTGCCAAGTGCTTAGGCCGTGTTCAATTGAATTCAAAAAAGTTAAGTTACTCTATTTGTAGAGTAGCTTTTCTTTTTCACTAGAATTATAGTATAATCTCCGGCTGCGGTTCCTAGCATCATGAGGTAAAATAGACCAGATTTATCTCCTTTCGGGGAGATTTTTTGTTTTCAGAAGAAATCTAGTACAATCTTCGGTTCGTCGCCTTGTCTAGAAACGTTTTATACAGCAAGAATGGAGCCCTCTGAATTCAGAGGGCTTTTTTGTTATCTTTTTTTGGACAAGATTCATTATTCTGAGTAAGTCGTTTTGTTTGACAGATGTAATTAACAGAGTTACAATAGACACATCTTAAGAAATAGAGGTTATCGATATGATTGATATTACATATCTAGATGGTGCAAAACAAGAAAGAGTCATGCATTTTGATTCCTATGAAGAATTTGAGCGCTCCCAACAGACCTGCTTGATCGGTGTAGCGGATTACTATCCCGTACAAAAATTGACCTATAATGGGCACGAACTCGATTACCATGGAACTTACGGAGATGTTTTCTTCTATTTGATGAAGCAAGACCTCGATCAATACAAAAACTAAAGGAGAAAAACAATGGCAAAAGCAATTACAGACGCAACATTTGAAGCAGAAACAAAAGAAGGATTGGTCTTGGTAGACTTCTGGGCGACCTGGTGTGGTCCATGTCGTATGCAAGGTCCAATCTTGGATAAATTGTCTGAAGAACTTTCAGAAGATGTCTTGAAAATCGTTAAAATGGACGTTGATGAAAATCCAAATACAGCGCGTGCTTTCGGCATTATGTCTATCCCTACTCTTCTTTTCAAAAAAGATGGACAAGTGGTTAAACAAGTTGCTGGTGTTCACACTGCAGAACAAATCAAGGCTATTGTGGCTGAGTTGGGTTAAAAGCATAAGCACTCCCATTAATAAAATGGGAGTGCTTTTTTATATGATAAATTGCAAGAATAAGTGCAACAGTTAGTATTGAAAAGACTGAATAGCCTCTTTCAACTCATCTTGTAAAAAGTCTCTCTGATCAAGTTGAATATAGACTTCTAACAGACAGGATCTAAGGTTGGAAAATTTATAAAAATCTTCCCTTTCTTCTATTGGAAAGTCAAGCGTTTTTATCCAAGAAGCTACTTGTTCTTGCTCGATTTTCCCTTGCAAAATAGGTTCATAGAGCACTCTAGCTAAACGCCAATCCTCATCATCGGTAAAACGAATTGAAATTCTTTTAAAGACTTGGCCAAGTATGTTCAATCCTTCGTGAACTTTGTTATTAGGAAGGTCTGGATGACAAACTACTTCTGTTAAAAGATCAGCTCCATGCGCAAAAGCGTGAACCCAACCATACTGGCTGGAAAAACCTGTTGTATCCTTTTCTTTTAAAAGATAGTGTAAGCCTTGATCCAGTAAAATATATCTTATATCAGCTTTTAATCTTTGATAAAAAATCGATTGTTGGTTGGCATCTGCAGACAAGAGATTGGCATAAATCAGTGCTCTAAAAGAACGATCAAGTGTCGATAGTCCAATCTTGTCAATCTCTTTTTCTACTCCTTCATCGGATATAATCGTCTCAGAAATGAAATGAAACTGTTCTTGTGTGAAGAGTTCTTCTTGAATCCCTCTAGCCAAGCTTGTAAAAACAAGATCATCGCGAATTTCTGGTGAGGGATCTCCTAAATGTTCCAGCAACCACTGGATTTCTTCTCGGTTATAGCTTGGTTTTTCTTCTGTCACTTTACTTTGTAATTCTTGATACATCCTTAGCACCTCTGCATTTTTACTAGCTTATTTTAGAGTTAGCTGTAGAGGAGTTTATTCTCCCAATTCTGCACTGTAAGCAATAATTTGATCCACTGTGTCTGAAAGGAATTGGATGGTGTCGCGAAGTGGTTTGTCAGTCGAGATATCTGCTCCGATGATCATGGCTGACTCAAGTGGGGTCTTGCTGCCACCTGATTTGAGGAGGTCTAGCCAATCTTTAGCTCCGTTTTCGGAGTTCTTCAAATGCAAGTATCCCGCTGTTGAGATAACCAAGCCAGCTGAGTAGGTGTAGCTGTATAGCCCCATGTAGTAGTGGCTTTGGCGCATCCAGGTCAACGCTGCATCGTCATCGATTTCAACGGCGTCTCCCCAGAATTCGGTCAAGACTTCCTTCATGATGCTGTTGAGCTTGCTAGCGCCGAAGGTACCACCTTCTTCAATCAGGGTGTAGACCTTGCGTTGGAAGGCTGCTTCCAACAAGTGGGTGATGAAGTTGTGGAAGTAGGTGTCAGTCAAACGGTGAGCTAGGGCAAAGCGTTTTTGACGAGGGTCGTCAAACTGGTGTTCCAAGTAGTCGCTGAGGAGGAGCTCGTTAAAGGTAGAAGGAGCTTCCACATAGTAGGTCGACATGTGGGCGTTGAAGTAGCTTTGGTTGTTATCTGAGAAGATGAATTGACCAGAGTGTCCGATTTCGTGGATCAGGGTGTAGACATCGCTCATGCGTCCTGTCCAACTCATGAGGACATAAGGATGGACACGGTAAGGGTCAGCCGCATAACCACCGGAATCCTTGCCTTCATTGGCCGCAAAGTCGACCCAGCGTTCGGTTTGGTAGCGAGCAATTTCGCGGGAGTATTCTTCTCCAAGGGGTGCCACAGATTTCATGACCAAGTCATAAGCGTCATCAATAGTAACATCTGGGTTGAGCGCACTGTCCAAGTCCAACTTCCAATCAGCAAAGGTCATTTTCTCAAGACCGTTGACCTTGGCTACGTGTTTGAGGAATTTTTGAGCGACTGGAGCGAAGCTCTTCATGATCAGGTCAATCTGACGGTCAAACATAGAACGATCCACTTCCTGCTCAGCTAGGAGATAGTCAAAGACAGAGTCGTAGCCCCGCATATCTGCAATCAGCTTTTCAGACTTAACTTGGGCTAGATAGGTAGCAGCAGCCGTGTTTTGGTGCTTGCGAAGACCCTCTGAGAAGGAGCGAAAGGCTTTTTCACGGACTTCCGCATTCTCATGGTTTTGGTAGAAGTTTTCATAAGTAACAAAACTATTTTTGTAGACTTTTCCATCCACTTCAAAATCAGCCATTTCAAAGTCACCTGCCCGCATCTTGGTATAGATGTCTTGCGGTCCGTAGAAGACTTCACCAAGGTTGGTCAAAGTTTTTTCCACGTCAGCTCCTAAGTAGTGGGCTTTTTTGATTTTGGCTTGGCGAATAGCATAAGTGAGGTGAGGGAGTTGCCCCAGGCGTTCGAGGACATCTTCATCCGCTTCTACCAAAGCATCGTCAAAGAAGGAAAGTTCGACGCTTGCCCAAGTTTCGAAATCCATCCCCGCTTGGGCAATTTCCGCAAAAGCTTCATCGCCAAAGTCCGTCGTTTGGGGCATAAAGCTGTAGTTGCCAATGTGGCTGAGTTGAATCTGAATTTGTTCGAAGATAGCAAAGGCAGCTTCAAAGTCTTCAAAAGTGTGGAGCTTGCCCTTGTAGTTGCGGACAAATTCATTGATTTCTTCACGTGTTTTTTCAATGGCGCGCAAGAAGTCTTCCTGGTCTTGGTAGAGGGCTGTGAGGTCCCAGAGTTCATTCTCAGGAAATTCAGAACGTTTTTTTAATTCCATAGTGTTCTCCTTTTGATCAAATAACTATACTCAGTATAGCAGAAAATAGGGGAGAAACCTAGAGAAGAGGGAAGAGGATTGTGTAAAAAATGTTTGAAATAACTTTAATTTTTGATATTCATAATGAAATTAATAATTATGGACAACTTTTATAAATATTCAAGATTTAAAACTATATTTAGGTAGGAAGATGAATGAAATTTTGCTGATATACTAAGTACATCAGAGTATTGCATTCTATGCAATACTCAACACTAATAGCATTAAAGGATATAGCGTTGTATAAACTACTATTTATCGACATTTATATTCTTAATTTTAGTTAAAAACTGCTAATTAGTGATAGGGAGGTAAAATATGGAAACAAGAGAAGAAATTGTTTCAAAATTGGAATTAATTCGAGAGAATATTTTAGGATTTATTCAGGCGCGTTCACGACAGGTTTTTCTTGTCAATCAAATGCGAACTGCAAAATTGATTCAACAAGAAGAATATCAAGATGACACAATATCTCATAAATCTTTAAAAATTGCATTTTCAGTTATGGTATTTTCAAGTATAGCAATACTATTAGGGGATCTATTGTATGTTATATTACTCGGTGCAGTGGATCGATTAATTAGTGATCTCCTCTTTGAAGTTTTATTCTTATCTGGATTTCTATTCCTTTTGTACCGTAGAATGAACGGATCAAAGGATAAGTGGATTTATCCAGCAACACTGATTATGGGAGGAATCTTACTTTTATTCCCTTTGCGCTTACTTTTGACCCCAAATCCTATAACATTAATTTTACTTGGAGTCTCAATTATAGCTACCTATTTTATTATTCAAAATAAGCTTGAATTAATGATCGCGTTTGTGAATAAAGGTATTCGTAGTAAAAATGAACAGCATTTAAGAGATTACCAAGCAATAGTTTCAGAAAACCAACGATTAGAATTGGCCTATCAGCAAGAGGGACGTTTGATGGAAAATTTCCGGAATCAAGCTGTAGCAATTGGTCAAGGATGGTACCCTAAGGATTATTACGCACTAGATGCAGTGAATTATCTAATTCACGCGTTTAATAACTTTAAAGCAGATAACATAAAAGAAGCAATTAATTTATACGATACATATTTAGACCGAGCAGCACGTCGAGCGTTTGAGGCAGAGATGATCGAACTTGAGAAAGAGCAGATTATTAATCAAGAACGGATGATCAAGCTTCAAGAACATGCAAATATTTTAAGTGCAAGACAAATTGCAGAAACACAAGAAGCAGCTGCTGCATCACGTGCGGTAGCAAGTGAACTTGAGAATATTCGTTATGGAAGATAACAAATGTAGGATGTTTATTAGGAAGGAAAGTAATATGAAAAAGGCAGTATATTTGTTGATGTGTTCTAGTTTACTAGTTATTGGTGGGTGTACATTTAATCAAAGAAATCACCCTTTATCACAAGATAACACAAAAGTTTCAGAAAAAAAGACTGGTACAGAACTAATGAACGAGAATGAAGGTGTAGGAGTAATTGATTTTTTTAATAGTACACCTAAAACAATTTTATATGGAATTTCAGGAAGTGATGTCAATAAAAATTCTGAGGTTAAAGCAGTATACGTAATTGAAAAAGGAAAAATGACAAGATATATTCTGAAAGGATATAAAGGTAATACATTATCGGATTTAAAATCAAAATCTGATGAAGAAATTTTAAAAATCGCTAAAAAGTATGATGAAGAATATTTTGAACAGAGAAAAGAGAAAAAAATAAACGCAGCAAATGAAGGTATAAAACAATCAGAGGAAAATATAAGTTCTGGTAATGAAAGTGAAGACTATGGACAAAGTTCTCTTGAAAATTATAAAGCAGCAAAAGAATTTTACTCAAATCTAACATATAAACAATTTAGAAAACCAAATTCAGATATTAAGTTGAAAGCAGATGTATGGACTGATTCATCGGGAAATTATGTCTCCCAAGAAAATTTGATACATATACCTTATGTAGATATGCTGGATTTAAGTGTTGATTTCGAATGGACAAAAGAAGCTCTTGAAAATGAGGTGAAATACTCTGATGCTGTTGATACGAATTTTGAAGCAACACCAATATATGAGAGCATGCCATACACCATTTCTGGGGAGCAATGGATTGGTATTAGAACTGAGGACATGTTATTGAGTAGACAACTTGTAAATAAAAATATAAGATTTGACCTTGATAAAATTGGTACAAAAAATGTTACGGAGAAAGGTTGATCTTCTATCATTTTATGTTGGAGACAATATAAATATATAGAAAAATCATTAGAAGGGATATAGAAATGAATAAATCAACAAAGAGAAGTATTGCTATCGGTGCTACTATTATTGCTGCAACTGCTGTAACTTCAGTTGTACAAGCTGAGGAAACGACAGTTGCTCAACCGCATACAGAAACACCGGTAACTACTTCACATATCGATAAGACTGCTGAGGTTACAAAAGAGGTAGTCGATACAGCAAGAGAGAAAGCTGATGAAGCGGCTAATTCAGTAGCTGAACAAGAAAAGGTTGTCAGTGCAGCTGATCAAAAAGCTAAGGAAGCTGAAGCTACTGAAAAAACGGCTGCTGAAACCTATGAAAAAACAAAAGAAGCTGCTGAAAAAGCAACACCTGAAACAATCGCAAAAGCAGAAGAAACTATCAAAGCAAAAGAAGCTGAAGTGAAAACAGCTGAAGAAGGTGTGAAATCTGCTGAAACAGCGGAATCTGAATCAGAAAAAACTTATGAAGAGACTACTAAACAAGTAGAAGATGAAAAAACCAAAGTCGCATTAGCCAAGGATGAAGTTAAAAAAGCTGAGCAAGCTTTAAGTGAAACAACATTAACCAAAGCACAAGAGACAGTAGCTATTGCAGGGAATAAGTTAAAAGATGCGGAATCAACTGACAAAGCAGCTCAAGACGAATTAACTCGAGCAAAAGAATTCGACGCATCTCGTCAAGCAAAAATTGATGAAACAAAATCAGCTCTCGATAAAGAACGCACTGAAAAGAACGTTCCTGCTCTCGAACAAGGTCTCGCTGATGCAAAAGCTAACGTAGAAGCAAAAGAAAAAGCTCTCGCTGAAACAAAAGCTAAAGCAGGTGTCGCTCAAGCTGAAGTTGATGAGGCTCAAAATGCTCTTGATAAAGCAAACGCGGCTTATCAAGAAAAAGTTGCTAAGTTGAAACAAGATGAAGCCCTCCGTAAAATCGTCGTTCCCGCTGAATACGCAAAACACGATATTACTGACTATACTTGGTTTATCGCTCATCAAGATGAATACATGAAATTGCAACCCGAAATCGACTGGGATGCATATAGTCAAAAAGGCATCGGTGTAAATGGTGAAATCCTCGACTTAGCAAACCTCACTAACGCTCAACGTAAAGAAATCGCTGAATTCGTATCTCAAATGTTGAATGACCTTAACCAACAATATTGGTCTCAACGTGAACCTGGTAAAACCATCACTCCAATCCAATTGACAGTTGGTGGTCAAGAGTTTGCGGATGCTATCGCGCGGGGATACACTAAATATTACAATGAAACAGGCGGAACCCCTGATAAATTTGGATTCGATCCAAACAGAAACTGGGGACACCAACACGCAGTGCTTAATCCATATTATGCATCCGAATCACTCGGTGGACTTTTGCCTGAATGGCATAAAGAAAACTTTGGCGGTTACACTATGTTGAACTTAAAACAAGATATCGCTCAAAACATCCGTAAAATGATGTTCGCTGATGGAAAACAAGCTAACGGTCACACTAAACACTTGATTTCGCTTGAAGGTACAGGTATCGGATTTAGCGTAAGTTCAGGTTCTGTTCACATCTTGTCAACAAGCCTTCCAACAAACCAAGACAAAGGTGATTACATCAGCACAGACGCTGAATACAAAGCATCTTTGACATCATCTGTTGAAAAAGCAGAACAAGTTCTTCAAGTAGCTAAAGCTAAGAAAGCAACTGCTGACCAAACGGTTAAATCTGCTGAAAACGACCTTGCTTCTGCAAAAACAGCTCAAGTTGACGCTCAAACAAAATTGAATGCCGCTCAAAACTCTATTGCTAAAGCTCAAAAAGCTTACGACGACGCACTTGCGGTCAAAGAACAAACTCCTGCAGCTCAAGCCAAAGTTGCCGAAACTGAAAAGGCTCTTGAAACAGCTAAAGCAGAACTCGCGACAGCTCAATCAAATCTTGCAAACTTGCAACAAGTTCGTGCACAACGCGAATATGAATTGAAAGATGCTAAAGCTAAATTGATTGCTCAAGAAGAAGCTCTTAAAGTTGCTCTTAAAACAGCAATCGATGCTGAAAACGATTTGAAAGCAAAAGGTCTTGCAACTACTGAAGCTAAAGCTCAAGTTGAACGCGTTAAACAAGCTGTACAAGACGCAAAAGATTATCTTGAATTGCTCAAGAACGCACCTGTAAAACTTGCTGAAGCTGAAAAAGCATTGACTGAAGCAAAGGCTAAAACAGCTGAGGCTAAAGCAACTCTTGAAACAGAAATCGCAAAACTCGAAGCTTTGAAATTGAAAGCTAAAGCGGCTCAAGAAGATTACACTCGTGTCTTCGAAGCTTATCAAAAACTCGTCAAAGCAAAACAATTGGAAGAAGCAATTCGTCGTGAACAAGAACGCATCAAACACGAAGAAGAAACTCGTCGTGAATCAACTAAAAACAAAGTGACTAAAACAACGACTCCAACTACAACAGTAACACCTGGTGCAATCACACCAGTCGCACCTCAAGTTAATCAAGCAAACACTAAAGAATTGCCATCAACTGGTGAATCTACTAGTGCACTTGGAATTATGGGCGTAGCAATGATGGCTCTAGGTCTTGCTGGATTGAAACGCAAACGCGAATCAAAATAATAAAATAAGGAAAAATCATTATAATTTAGTTAAAGCAAACATGTAAAAATGTTTGCTTTTTAAATTAGATCAGGTTTAGTATAATATTGAGAAGTTTTATAAGGAGACAAACATGAAAAAATTGGAACCTATCTACTAGCTACAACCCTCTTGCTTTCTTTAGTAGCTTGTACTCCGAAGCGGTATGAGCGTAAGCATGGCCCAGTAGGGTCTTCATCAGTCTAAAAGTCATCTGGTGAGGCCCAAGAAAAAGAGAAGATGGAAGAAGTTAAGTCAGATGAAAATGACAAAGAAGCCATTGGGACCTTGTCAAAAGCGGACGAAGAGGATATCTATTCGATCATTGAAAATAGTACATCTTTGACCTATTCCCTTCAGGTGTAACCGACTCGCTTACTGAAGTTGAACAATGATCATAGTGCAGTTGAAGGATACTCACAAGACTTGTTCATTGATTACTACAATACCTACACGCCGGAAATTTATAATTTACAAGATATTATTGAAAAATTGGACGCAGAAGAAACATCGAACTCAATCTGCAGTCTTTCAAAAGACAAGCTGATTCAGCTCACAAATGAAAAGAAAGACGGCTGGATCTATTCGACAAAAGAAAAGGCCTTCTACGAAGTTGTTCCTGGTGGTCGTGGCGGAGCGATGCCACCGATGGAAATCCCTTTACCCGATGAATGGGTGATCAATGAAGATTCGGTTGAAGTGACAACGACCATCCAAGGGACTTCTGAACCTCACAGACGCTTTGTTTTGAAACGCAACAACAAGAACTACAAGGGAGGAGCCTACAAAACACGCTTTTATGTGGACAGCACAGAATTAGTGAAATTGTAAAAATAATCAGAAGCTATATCTAGCTCTAAAATTTTTATATAGAACTTGCTGAAGATTCAAAGAAAAAGGCCCTCAAATCCTTTTTCTTTTGGGCTTGAATATGTTAAAATAAAAGGTATACGTGCTTGGATACAAAGATGAGGATATAACATATAGAAAGGCTCTTGCAATTCCTATCTCTTTGAGTTGGAGGCCGTAGTATCTTGAGTAATTGAATTTTGGCCTCATTTCTTAGGAAAAAAGATAAGCTTCCTAGCACTCATCGAGTGCGACGTCACCTTTCTATTTTTCTACAGAAATGTTCGGCAAGCCGAATCGTCCAAAATATCTTGATCTTTGTAGGCAAGTCGTATAATTTTATCAATCCAAAGGGGATTACAATGACAAAACAAGTGTTTCAAACGACTTTTGCGGGTCGTGAGTTGATCGTAGAGACTGGTCAGGTTGCTAAGCAAGCAAATGGCTCTGTTGTGGTACGTTACGGTGAGTCAACTGTCTTGACGGCTGCCGTTATGTCTAAGAAGATGGCAACTGGGGATTTCTTCCCACTTCAAGTCAACTACGAAGAAAAAATGTATGCGGCTGGGAAATTTCCTGGTGGCTTTATGAAACGAGAAGGTCGTCCTTCAACAGATGCGACCTTGACAGCGCGTTTGATTGACCGACCGATCCGTCCCATGTTTGCGGAAGGTTTCCGTAACGAAGTGCAAGTGATCAACACAGTTCTTTCTTATGATGAAAATGCATCTGCACCAATGGCAGCTATGTTTGGTTCATCATTAGCCTTGTCTATCTCAGATATTCCATTTGACGGACCAATCGCTGGGGTACAAGTAGGTTATGTGGATGGCCAAATCATCATCAACCCAACGCAAGAACAAGCTGAGCGCTCTCTTCTTGAATTGACAGTAGCTGGTACGAAGCATGCTATCAACATGGTAGAGTCTGGTGCTAAAGAATTGTCAGAAGAAATCATGTTGGAAGCCCTTCTTAAAGGACACGAAGCTGTTAAAGAATTGATTGCCTTCCAAGAAGAAATCGTAGCGGCAGTTGGTAAAGAAAAAGCAGAAGTAGAATTGCTTCATGTAGATGCTGACTTGCAAGCTGAAATCATCGCAGCCTACAACAGCGACCTTCAAAAAGCTGTTCAAGTTGAAGAAAAATTGGCGCGTGAAGCTGCGACTCAAGCAGTGAAAGACCAAGTAACGGCTGTTTACGAAGAAAAATATGCAGACCACGAAGAGTTTGAACGCGTCATGCGCGACGTGGCTGAAATCTTGGAACAAATGGAACATGCAGAAGTGCGCCGTTTGATCACAGAAGATAAGGTTCGTCCGGATGGCCGTAAGGTCGACGAAATTCGTCCTTTGGATGCGCAAGTGGACTACCTTCCTCGTGTACACGGTTCAGGTCTCTTCACTCGTGGACAAACGCAAGCCCTTTCTGTCTTGACTTTGGCGCCAATGGGTGAAACGCAAATCATCGATGGTTTGGATCCAGAGTACAAGAAACGCTTTATGCACCACTACAACTTCCCACAATATTCTGTAGGGGAAACAGGTCGTTACGGTGCGCCTGGTCGTCGTGAAATTGGTCACGGTGCTCTTGGTGAGCGTGCTCTTGCTCAAGTATTGCCAAGCTTAGAAGAATTCCCATATGCGATTCGTTTGGTAGCAGAAGTCTTGGAATCAAATGGTTCATCTTCTCAAGCATCTATCTGTGCGGGAACACTTGCCCTTATGGCTGGTGGTGTGCCAATCAAGGCGCCAGTAGCAGGTATTGCCATGGGTCTCATCTCAGATGGAAACAACTACACAGTATTGACAGATATCCAAGGTTTGGAAGACCACTTTGGAGATATGGACTTCAAGGTTGCAGGTACGCGTGACGGGATTACAGCCCTTCAGATGGATATCAAGATCCAAGGGATTACTGCAGAAATCTTGACTGAAGCGCTTGCTCAAGCCAAGAAAGCTCGTTTTGAAATCCTTGACGTGATTGAAGCAACGATTCCAGAAGTTCGTCCAGAATTGGCTCCAACTGCTCCGAAAATTGATACCATCAAGATTGATGTGGACAAGATCAAGATTGTCATCGGTAAGGGTGGAGAAACCATCGATAAGATCATCGCTGAAACAGGCGTTAAGATTGATATCGACGAAGAAGGAAATGTGTCTATCTACTCGAGTGACCAAGCTGCCATTAACCGCGCTAAAGAAATCATTGCTGGTTTGGTGCGTGAAGCCAAGGTGGATGAAGTCTACCATGCCAAAGTGGTTCGGATCGAGAAATTTGGTGCCTTTGTCAACCTCTTTGACAAGACAGAAGCCCTTGTTCACATCTCTGAAATGGCTTGGACTCGCACCAACCGTGTCGAAGACCTGGTAGCCATCGGTGATGAAGTCGATGTGAAGATTATCAAGATTGACGAAAAAGGTCGTGTAGATGCTTCAATGAAGGCACTCTTGCCACGTCCGCCAAAACCGGAACATGCAGAAGAAAAAGGTGAAAAGGGTCCTCGTCATGGCGACCGTCCTCGTCACCACAAACCTAGAAAAGATTTTGCCAAAGATGCAGGCGAAGCAACGAAAGAATAAGCATTTAAAAGAAAGGAGCACGGTATGGGATGGTGGCGTGAAACCATTGATATTGTAAAAGAAAATGACCCAGCAGCACGTACCTCGCTGGAGGTCCTCTTGACCTATCCAGGCGTTAAAGCGTTAGCTGCTCACCGTGTTTCTCACTTTTTGTGGAATCATGGCTTTAAGCTTCTAGCTCGGATGCACAGTCAGTTCTGGCGTTTTTGGACCCAGATCGAAATCCATCCAGGTGCGACCATTGCTTCGGGTGTCTTTATCGACCATGGAGCAGGCCTCGTTATTGGGGAAACAGCTATTATTGAAAAAGGGGTTATGCTCTACCACGGGGTGACGCTCGGTGGAACTGGAAAGGATGCAGGGAAGCGCCATCCAACGGTTCGTGAAGGAGCTTTGGTCTCCGCTCATGCTCAGGTCATCGGCCCGATTGAGATTGGGGCCAAGGCCAAAGTAGGAGCAGGGGCTGTCGTGGTCTCAGATGTACCGAGTGATGTGACTGTTGTCGGAGTCCCTGCCAAGATTGTTCGTGTTCACGGTAAGAAGGATGAGCCAATCATTCACCAGGAAGAAGAAAAGCGTGAATACTACGTGAATAAGATGGAGCACGCCAAGGAAGCCAGTCACCATTCATCAAGTCTTTAGAAAAGGTTGGCAAAGTTATCGAAGTGAAATATGACAGGAGGAACCGACCTGTCAGATTTATCAGATGCTATTTTGAACCAGGTAGTCCTTGAACTGAAAGAAGGCTTGGAGTCAATTTCGCAAGAGTAAAGTCTATCAGTTCTTCTACACAGCTGACTATGTGGATCATCATAACCGAACCTGGGATACCCGCCATGAAGAGCGGACAGCTGATGCCATGACTTTTTTCACTATCGCTTTGACAATAGCAAAGGAACTAGAAAGGTAACTACAAGAATGGCAGTATATTTTTACGGCTGTACCACCATGGATGGCTACTTGGCAGACAGCCAGCACAGGATAGACTGGCTGCATCAGCTTGGTTCTGTAGAGGATACAGGCTATGATGACTTTTACAGGCAAATGGATATCACTATCATGGGCAAGCGGACCTTTGAGGAAATCCAAGATTTGCAAGATGTAGAAAGTTTTTATCAAGCTACGGAAAACTATGTCTTTACGCATGATAGGCACCTGCCTGTCAGCAATTACCAGCCAGTAGCTGGGGATGTGGTGGACTTTGTTCGCCAGATTGACAAAGGCAAAAATGTCTTTGTGATTGGTGGTAATTCCTTGGTAGGACCGCTCTTGGATGCGGATCTTTTCGACCACCTCATTATTCAGATAGCGCCCCTTATCCTAGGAAAGGGGGTTCCCCTCTTTACCCAAGAGGAAGGGCAGCGCTTTTACCAACTGGATAGCCTCAGACAATTTGGCCCTTTTGCAGAGCTGGTTTTCAGTCGAAAAAGTCAGAAATAGAGAAGGGAGTGGACCGCATGATTAAAATTTATGACACCATGTCTCGTGATTTGCGAGAATTTGTCCCCATCGAAGAAGGAAAGGTCCGCATGTATGTTTGTGGGCCAACAGTTTACAACTATATCCACGTGGGGAATGCCCGTTCAACGGTAGCCTTTGACACGATTCGTCGCTATTTTGAGTATCGCGGCTATGAGGTTAACTACATTTCCAACTTTACGGATGTGGATGATAAGATTATCAACCGTGCCAAAGAAGAAGGTATTACTCCTCAGGAAGTGGCAGACAAGTACATTGCGGCCTTTCGTGAGGATGTGACGGCTCTCGGCGTGAAACCTGCAACCCGCCACCCTCGTGTGGTCGAGTTTATGGACGACATCATCCGTTTTGTCGCTGATTTAATCGAAAAAGGCTATGCCTACGAGAGCCAAGGGGATGTTTATTTCCGTGTGGAAAAATCCCAGAACTATGCTAAATTGGCTAATAAAACCCTGGAAGACTTAGAGCTAGGAGCTTCAGGTCGTACAGATGAAGAAACAACTCGCAAGGAAAATCCAGTCGACTTTGCCCTTTGGAAAGCTGCGAAGCCGGGTGAAGTTTCTTGGGACAGCCCTTGGGGACCTGGTCGTCCTGGCTGGCACATTGAGTGTTCGGTCATGTCAACGGGGATTTTAGGGGATACTATTGATATCCACGGTGGTGGGGCCGATCTTGAGTTTCCACACCATACTAATGAAATTGCTCAGTCTGAAGCTAAAACAGGCAAGACTTTTGCCAATTACTGGATGCACAATGGCTTTGTCAATATTGATAATGTCAAGATGTCCAAGTCCTTAGGCAACTTTATCACTGTGCATGATGCATTGAAGACTATTGACGGCCAAGTGCTTCGCTTCTTCTTTGCAACCCAGCACTATCGCAAGCCCATTAACTTCACAGAAAAAGCGGTGCGCGATGCGGAGACCAACCTCAAGTATTTGAAAAATACCTATGAGCAACCGTTCACAGGAGAAGTGTATCCAGCAGACTTGCAAGGCTTTGTGGACAAATTTATCGCGGCTATGGATGAAGATATCAATGCGGCAAACGGCATCACTGTCGTCTTTGAATTGGCTAAATGGATCAATTCAGGTCACTACAACCAAGACGTCAAGGATGCCTTGACCAAGATGTTAGAAGTCTTTGGAGTGGTCTTTGTCGAAGAAGTCTTGGATGCGGACATTGAAGCCTTGATCGCTGAACGTCAGGAAGCGCGGGCTAATAAAGATTTTGCGCGAGCAGATGCCATTCGCGATGAATTAGCTGCGCAAGGAATCAAGCTCTTGGATACAAAAGAAGGTGTAAGGTGGACACGTGATTGATGTCAATCTAATCAATGGGATTGCCCTGGCCTTTGAGGGAGATGCGGTTTATTCTATGTATATTCGCAAGCACCTGATTTTGCAAGGGATGACCAAGCCCAATAAACTTCATCAGGCAGCTACCCGCTACGTCTCTGCCAAGGCCCAGGCTAATCTGATTGCGATGATGTTAGAAGATGAGTTTTTGACAGAGAAAGAAGTCGAGATCTATAAGCGCGGTCGCAATACCAATAGCCATACCAAGGCAAAAAATGCAGATGTCGTGACCTATCGCATGTCGACGGGTTTTGAAGCGGTCATGGGTTACCTGCATCTGACGGATGAAATCAGCCGCTTAGAGGAAATGGTAGCTTGGTGTATCCAAAAAGTGGAAGAAGGAACAAAATAGTGAAAAATATCAGAGAGTGGTTCCCTCAGGCAGAGGTGACGGATCACCCCAAACCACCAGCTGGTTATGTAGCTATTCCCCTGCAGGCCCAGCAATGGTTGCTACTGAAGGAAGAAGAGCTAACCGAGCGAGAGAAACAATTGATTTCCTGGTTGGGCAGTGAGGAAGATTTTGACCCCAATCCTTGGTACCAATACTTGATTGATGGAAAGGGAGAAGCCCCTCAAGTCATCAAAAAAATGCAACTTGTCTATTGCCACCTCTCGCACTCGACAGCGGAAGGAACGGCTTCCTGGTTAGAGATGATGCAGACGCTTTTGCCCAACTTTCGGGCAGTCTTGCAGCTGAGTGGACAGGACTACGTACTCATTCTAGACCAAGAGAAGTCACTGGCAGTGGCTGATATCTTAAAAGATACCGTTTCTGCCATGGAGTATGATTTTAACATTCGTTTATCCATCATGGTCGGGCAGGTATGGACCGAGTCAAAAGCTGGGAAAGTATCCCCGGTCATCCGAGCAGAACGGGCAGCCTTTCGATCTTGGATCCGAGAAGGCCATCAAGGTGTTTGCCGCTTTTCTCAACTCTACCTGTGGGGAATCGAGCAGGCAAATTTGGATCTCCATCCTATCAAAGAAGCCTTGCATCAGTTAATTGGAAGTCAAGACCAGTTGCAGGATATCATTGTCGCCCTCTGGGACAACGGGGCAGTTGTAACCAAGGCAGCCCAGCAACTTTATCTCCATCGTAATTCCCTTCAATACAAGATTGACAAGTGGGAAGAGCTAACGGGTCTCCAGTTAAAGAATCTGACGGATCTAGCCCTTTGTTACCATTTGGTTCTACAGGATGTGATTTAACGGAATGAATTGAGAGTTTTGTGCAACTTGCACAAAACTCTTTTTCTTTTTTGTGAGATCTGACATAGATTTATAAAGCGTTTTCATTTACAATAGAACTATAAAAATCAAAGGAGTACCATCATGGTAGAATTAAATCTTAAAAATATTTACAAAAAATATCCAAACAGCGAACACTATTCAGTTGAAGATTTCAACTTGGACATCAAAGACAAAGAATTTATCGTTTTCGTAGGTCCTTCAGGATGTGGTAAATCAACAACTCTTCGTATGATCGCTGGTCTCGAAGATATCACAGAAGGTGAATGTTCAATCGATGGTACTGTTGTAAATAACGTAGCACCTAAAGACCGTGACATCGCCATGGTATTCCAAAACTACGCTCTTTACCCACACATGACTGTGTACGATAACATGGCCTTTGGTTTGAAATTGCGTAAATACAGCAAGGAAGATATCGACAAACGTGTACAAGAAGCAGCTGAAATCCTTGGCTTGAAGGAATTCTTGGATCGTAAACCAGCTGACCTTTCTGGTGGTCAACGTCAACGTGTGGCTATGGGACGTGCCATTGTCCGTGATGCAAAAGTGTTCTTGATGGACGAACCTTTGTCAAACTTGGATGCTAAACTTCGTGTATCCATGCGTGCTGAAATCGCGAAAATCCACCGCCGTATCGGAGCTACAACCATCTACGTAACTCACGACCAAACAGAAGCGATGACATTGGCTGACCGTATCGTTATCATGTCTGCTACTAAAAACCCAGCTGGTACTGGTACAATTGGACGTGTGGAACAAATTGGTTCTCCGCAAGAAGTGTACAAAAACCCAGTTAACAAATTCGTAGCTGGATTTATCGGAAGCCCTGCTATGAACTTCATTAACGTGAAGTTGGAAGGTGGACACATCGTTGCCAATGGATTGAATTTGAAAGTTCCTGAAGGTGCTTTGAAAGTCTTGAAAGAAAAAGGCTATGATGGTAAAGAATTGATCTTTGGTATCCGCCCAGAAGACGTGAATACAGAAGCTGCTTTCCTTGAAACTTTCCCAGAATCAGTCGTAAAAGCTACCATCTCTGTATCTGAGTTGCTCGGTTCAGAATCTCACTTGTACTGCCAAGTTGGTGACAACGAATTCATCGCAAAAGTGGATGCGCGTGACTATCTTGGAACTGGTGAAACCATCGAGCTTGGATTTGACTTGAACAAAGCTCACTTCTTCGACAAAGAAACTGAAAAGACAGTATACTAATATCTACTGACGCTTTAGAGACTGAGACAATGTGTCTCGGTCTCTTTCATTTTAAGGAGACAAAACATGGAAAAAGACTGGTGGAAGGGGAAGGTCGCTTATCAGATCTACCCAAAAAGCTTCAAAGACAGCAATGGAGATGGTGTTGGGGACATAAAAGGAATCACGGAGAAACTCGATTACCTTCAAGACTTAGGGATTGATATTCTCTGGCTATCTCCTGTTTACAAGAGTCCGTTTATTGACCAGGGATATGATATTTCTGACTATTATGCCATTGATCCTCTCTTTGGGACCATGGAAGATATGGAAGAGCTGATCGCGGAGGGCAAGAAGCGGGGCATTGCCATCATCATGGACTTGGTGGTCAATCATTGCTCCAGTCATCACGAGTGGTTCCAAAAGGCTCTAGCGGATCCAGATGGCCCTTATGCGGACTACTTTTACTTCATCGAAAGCGACAAGGAACCCAACAACTGGGAAAGTTACTTTGGAGGCAGTGTCTGGGAACCTGTTCCTGGCACCAACAAATACTATCTCCATTCTTTCCACAAGGATCAGCCAGACCTCAATTGGCAAAATCCTGTCTTGCGCGAAGAGATTTATAAGATGATCAACTGGTGGTTGGACAAGGGAATTGCGGGATTCCGGATTGACGCTATCATCAATATCAAAAAAGACCTAGAATGGCGTTCGCTTCCGTCCGATCGTGACAATGGCCTGGTCCCAGTGCCGGAATCGCTGGTCAATGCCCAACCGATTGAACCTTTCTTGCAAGAGTTGAAGGAGCGGACTTTTGCCAAGTACAATGCCTTCACAGTAGGGGAAGTTTTCAATGAAACCGATGATGAACTGCATTTCTTCATTGGAAAAGATGGCGTCTTCTCTTCCATCTTTGACTTCAAACAAACCATGCTGGGGCAAGAAGGAAAAGGCTGGTTTGACCATAGTCTTCCGACAGCAGATGAACTCAAGGAAAGTATTTTCCAAGCCCATGAGCGTGCAGATAGTATTGGGGTCCTCTCGACCATTATCGAAAATCACGATGAGCCTCGTGGGGTGTCCCATTATATTGCAGAAGGTCCAGTAAACGATACCAGTAAAAAAGCCCTAGGAACCATTCAGGTTTTGCGTAAGGGAATTCCTTTTATCTACCAAGGCCAAGAAATTGGGATGGAAAACCAAGTCTTCGAATCAGTGGAGGACTTTGATGATATCGCAACCATCAATGGCTACCATGTGGCTAAAGAAGCTGGTTTGAGCGAGGAAGAAGCCTTGGCGGCGATAGCTAATTACAGTCGAGACAATGCGCGGACGCCCATGCAATGGTCAGCAGAGCCAGGTCTGGGCTTTAGTGATGGGCCAGCCTGGTTGATCAGTCCTAAACCAGATGTTGCTATCAATGTGGAAGACCAGGAAAAGGATCCAAATTCCATCTTGAATTATTACCGCCAGTTGACGGCCTTGTATCGCCATCACCTCTACGGAAATACCATCCGGTTTGGAGATATGATTCCAGCTTATCGAGACCGTGAGAACATCATCGCCTTTGAACGTCGTGGGGACAAGCGTCTCTTGGTGATCAGCAATTTCCAAAATCGCCAGGCCACCTTGGAGTTGCCAGCTCTGATTAAAACGGTTATTTTAAATAATACTGTAGGATTATTCCAAGAAGGAGACCAAGTATTAGAATTGGCCCCTTACCAAACTATCGTGCTAGAATTAGCAGAATAGAAAGAACCTTCGCGTCTGCGAAGGTTCTTTTCATGTCATCCAAGTCTACACCTGGAACTTACTCAACTTCTTTCTTTTTCAAGAGGAGGAAGTTTTTCTCTTGAAATTCGTTACAGATTGATGGCAAAGAAAAAGAGCTGGGAAAATCTTCCCAGTCTCTAAAGAAGGGTTTATGCTTGAAGTTCCTTCTGGTAGGTTTGATAGAATTCCACCTTAATGGAGATGAAGGTTTCAAGATCACGGAGGAGTTGCAGAAGGGTCGCTCGGGTTTCAAATTCTTGACGAGATCGAGGGAGAGGTCGCTCACGAAAGACTGCTAGATAGCGGTTGATTTCGTCAAGTAGGAATTGAGCTGGATTTTCCTGACTGAGCTGGCTGGCTGTTTTAGCAAAGAGTTGGGCCAAAATAAGACTCTCGCTCGCAGCTAATTGGCAGTTGTTTACATTATTGGCCATGTCCCGCAGGATATTATTTTGGCGCTTGCGCATCTCAAAATAGTGGATATGGTAGTTGGTCTGATGGAAGAGGTGGTTGGAATGGTCTAAATAGACTAGATCGAGAGCTTCTTTTAAGATGGTATCTAGCTCACGAATCAAGCTGGCATCGTTGCTCCCATCTCCTTTTCCTAGAAACTCTGCAAAGCGATAGAGAATCTTCTTGAGTTGCTCCTCGACAATTTCATGATAGCGATCAATTTCTTCCTGTCGAGAAGGCATATAGAGATTGGCTAGGAGGGCAAAGCTGGTTCCGATTAGGAAAATAGCTACTTCATTTCCCAATAAAGAAAGGGAAGTGGATTTTTCTAGCAGGAGATGGGTAACCAGGACAGAGCTGGGCGTGATGCCAATTTCCCAGCCTTGTAGGAAGGCAAGGGGGACATAGGTGACCAGATAAAAACCAAGGGCCCAGAGATTGAAGCCGAGAATCTGAAAGGCTAAGCTTCCAAGGAGGAGGGCAAGAAGCATGGACATAAAGCGATTATAGGCTAGTTTGGCGGTGCTTCGACGGGTATCGCTAATACTGAGGATGGCAATGATCCCCGCAGAGGTGGCGTAGGACAGACCCAAAAACTCTGCAAGCAAGATGGCTAAACAGGTGGCGAGAACCATCTTGATGGTTCGGTGAATAAGTGGCATAATGCTGATTCTTTCCTTTTTCTAAACTAGTTTCATTATACCACAAGCAAAGTGCCCTACTTCAAATGTTTCACCAGATATGGCAATTGTGTTATACTAGTTTCATGGAAAAAAACGATATTGTTTATGGCGTTCATGCCGTTACAGAAGCACTAGTCGCAAATACAGGAAATAAATTGTATATCCAGGATGATTTGCGTGGAAAAAATGTAGAAAAAATCAAAGATCTAGCAGCGGAAAAAAAGGTCTCCATTTCTTGGACCCCTAAGAAGACCTTGCAAGAAATGACAGAAGGAGCTGTCCACCAAGGTTTTGTCTTACGGGTTTCAGAATTTGCCTATACGGACTTGACTGAGATCTTGACCCAGGTAGCTAATCAAGACAATCCCTTGCTCTTGATTTTGGATGGCTTGACCGATCCGCATAACTTGGGATCCATCCTGCGAACAGCCGATGCTACTCAGGTAGCAGGAGTCATCATTCCCAAGCACCGTGCTGTTGGGGTGACCCCTGTTGTTGCCAAGACCTCAACTGGGGCAGTGGAGCATGTCCCTATTGCTCGAGTGACCAACCTTAGCCAAACCTTGGACAAGCTTAAAGAAGCAGGTTTTTGGATCTTTGGAACCGATATGAATGGAACGCCCTCTCACAAATGGAATACCAGTGGGAAGCTAGCCCTCATTATTGGCAACGAAGGCAAGGGCATTTCGGCCAATATTAAAAAGCAAGTGGATGAAATGATTACTATTCCCATGCAGGGCCATGTCCAAAGTCTGAATGCCAGTGTCGCAGCAGCGATCCTTATGTATGAGGTCTTTCGCAATAAATTATAATAGAAGAAATCAAAGGAAGGGGGCAATCCATGAAAGAAAAGATTTTGTTAGTGGACGGCTACAACATGATTGCCTTCTGGCAGGAGACCCGACAGCTCTTTAAGAAAAGTGAGCTCGATGCTGCACGAACGATCCTCCTAGAGAAGCTAAGTCACTATGCTAGCTTTGAAGACATTCGCGTGATTTGTGTCTTTGATGCCCAATACATGCCAGGGATTCGCCAGACCTATGAAGAATTTCAGGTCCAAGTGGTCTTCACTGCAGAGGAGGAGACCGCCGATGACTACATTGAACGGTTGGCAGCAGAGCTCAATACACCCCTCCACCAAGTATCAGTCGCGACGAGTGACTTGAATGAGCAATGGACGGTCTTTGCTCAAGGAGCGCTCCGTGTTTCAGCGCGGGAGTTGGAGAAACGGGTTGCTGTTGTCAAAGCCGACTTGAACCAGGCGCGAGGAGCCGTCAACGATCAAAAACCACCGATACGGCCTTTTGACCAAGAGGGCCTACGTCAACTACAAAAAGAGATGGGAGCAAGTAAATGACCTTTAAAATTTTAACAGATTCAACTGCAGATTTAGATGAAACATGGGCAAAGGAGCATGATGTAGAGATCGTCGGTTTGTCGATCCAAATTGATGGGACTCATTATGAGACAGTAGGTCCAGACAAACTCACCAGCCCCCAATTATTAGCAGAGATGCAAAAGGGTGCTAAACCAACGACCAGTCAGGTCAATGTTGGACAGTTCCAAGAGATTTTCAAAGGCTACGCTCAACGCAAGGAAGATCTCCTTTATATCGCCTTTTCTTCAGTCTTGTCAGGGACCTACCAGAGTGCGGTTATGGCAAGAGACTTGGTCCTTGAAGACTACCCAGAAGCTGTGATTGAAATCATCAATCCAAAAGCAGCAGGGATTGGAGAAGGCTACTTGTCTATGCTAGCAGTTGAGGCGCGTGATGCCGGCAAGAGTTTGGATCAAGTTAAGGAAGAACTGATGGAAGTGGCTCCTAAGTTGCGGACCTATTTCTTGGTGGATGATCTCTACCATCTTATGCGCGGGGGACGCCTTTCTAAGAGTTCAGCCATCGTCGGAAGTTTGGTCAATATCAAACCCCTTCTTTGGATTGATGAAGAAGGCAAGTTAGCTCCTATCGCTAAGGTACGTGGACGTAAAAAAGCTATGCGGGAAATGCTTTCTCTGATCCAGGAAGATATCGGCCACAGCACAGCCTTGGTATCCTATACAGATGATTTGGCAGGAGCAGAAGAGCTCAAGGCTCAATTGTTGGAGAATCCAGCTATCTCTCAAGTCTTGATTATGCCACTAGGTCCCGTCATTGCTGCCCACGTCGGTCCTAATTCTCTCATCGGCTTTGTTATCGGAAAAGAAAATCGCAAATAATTTTTCAAATCGGTTGACTTTTATTTAAAAAATTTGATACAATAGTAGGCGGTATTGTTTACCCCATTTGTAAGGCCCCGGAACCTTTCAAATAACTCGCGGACCGGAACATCCGCCCTGTAAACAAAAACGATATTCATAATAGGAGAAATCATGAACAAAACTACATTCATGGCTAAACCAGGCCAAGTAGAACGCAAATGGTACGTTGTTGACGCAACTGATGTACCTCTTGGACGCCTTTCAGCAGTTGTTGCAAGCGTGCTTCGCGGAAAAAACAAACCAACATTCACACCTCACACTGATACAGGTGACTTCGTAATCGTTATCAATGCTGAAAAAGTTAAATTGACTGGTAAAAAAGCAACTGATAAGATCTACTACACTCACTCAAACCACCCAGGTGGATTGAAATCAATCTCTGCTGGTGAACTTCGTTCTAAAAATGCAGTTCGTTTGATCGAGAAATCAGTTAAAGGTATGCTTCCACACAATACTCTTGGCCGCGCTCAAGGTATGAAATTGAAAGTATTCGTTGGAGCTGAGCACACTCACGCTGCACAACAACCAGAAGTTCTTGATATTTCAGGACTTATCTAAGGAAAGGAACAATAAAGTATGTCACAAGCACAATATGCAGGTACTGGACGTCGTAAAAACGCTGTTGCACGCGTTCGCCTTGTTCCAGGAACTGGTAAAATCACTGTTAACAAAAAAGATGTTGAAGAGTACATCCCACACGCTGACCTTCGTCTTGTAATCAACCAACCATTCGCAGTTACTTCAACTGTAGGTTCATACGACGTTTTCGTTAACGTTGTAGGTGGTGGATACGCTGGTCAAGCAGGAGCTATCCGTCATGGTATCGCTCGTGCCCTTCTTCAAGTAGACCCAGACTTCCGCGATTCATTGAAACGCGCAGGACTTCTTACACGTGACTCACGTAAAGTTGAACGTAAGAAACCAGGTCTTAAGAAAGCTCGTAAAGCATCACAATTCTCAAAACGTTAATCAACACGATTATATCAACGTTTCGAAACACTTCATGGTTCACACCATGGGGTGTTTTTTTGATTATTTTTAGCAAAATTCACACCACTTTTCACACCAAATTCACACCATTATTTTTTAAGATTACGAAAGGCAATTTCTCCAACAGCCATTGGAATTACATTTGAAGTGTTGACATAAGTCTTAGTTGTAATCGTATCACTGTGAGTGAGTGCTTCAGAAATAGCTTCCATAGAGGTTCCAGCTTTCTTAGCGAGCGTGGCTCCTGTATGTCGTAATTTATGAGGGGTTGCATGTGCAAGTTCTGGATGACGACGCTTAACAGATTTCATCTTGTTGTTAAGATAATCAGCATGGAGACAACTGTTTACATTTCCCTTTGTATCAATATACGTAAATACATACTGATCAGGAGTTTGGATAATATTGAATTTAGTCAGTTCAATTTTTTGTTGTTTTTTCCATTCCTGAAGTAAGTTAGTTAACTCATTAGGAATTCGAAAAGTTGTCTTCTTATTTCCTTTGGTAGACTTTGGATTTTTGTATTTATCTAAAGCTTGGACTAACTGAATTTCTTGTTCCTGTGTATTGATATGCTTCCATTGCAAAGCGTAACTCTCTGATTTTCTATCTCCCAAGAAAAAAGTAGTATAGAATAAAACATAGTCTTTGAATAGAATCTTTTCAGTCTCTAAATCTTTTTCAAAAGCTGTAAACCATGCTTGAAGTTCTTCTTGAGATAGAGATAAATCTTCATATTTTTTTGATTCCTGTAGCTTGATGTTCTTAGTGGCTTTGATACGGCTTATCGTTTTTGATAGGCGATTAGTTTCGATATACTCTAACTCTTCTGCCCAGTCAAAGATAGAGTTAACGTAGCTCCTGATAACTTTGAAATTTGCATATTCTTCAGCCTTTTGAGTCAATAGATTTAGTACAACTTGTTTATTTTGATTAAGAAAGTCTATTGAATAATTCCCAAGTAAGGGTAAGATGTGTTTTCTAAAAGCAATTTCTGTTCCAACTATAGTTGCTTGAGAAGGTGGTTTAGCAGTAGAAGTAGTCTGACCTGCTTTGTAGGATTCCCACCAAACGTTTTGATAGAAATCCGAAAAGAGAATAGAACCGCTATTCTCTAATGAAGCAGATCCGCCACTAAGAATTTTATCAATCTTATTTTGAAGTTCTCGTTCGTATCTTTTTGCTTCATCCCTTGATTTGAACCGTTTTTCAATCACTTTCTTATCAATACCTAACGAAGATTTAACCTCCTCACGAATATAAACACGTAAGCGATAGGTTCCGTTTTTAGTTTTTGTAATAGACATAGTATTCTCCTTTTGAATTGAGCTAGAAAATACCATGGTTACATTATAACAAACCACCATAGAATTTCTACTGCTTTTGTAACCAGCGATTGATTTCTGTTTTGCTAAAGCGAACAGTTTTTCCAACCTTAATGCAAGGTAAGCCTTGCTTAATCCAGTTGTCTAAAGTATTGTTGGATATATTCAAGTATTCACAAGTCTGCTTTTTATTTAAAAATTGGTTGGTATTTTCATTAATATCCAAAAATTTATCCAGTTCTTTCTTAACAGTATCTGATATTAGTAATTTAAATTGCCGAATCACTTCGTCTGGAATAAATAAATTCATAAATAGTCCCGTTATTTCTTTCTATTAGATTTAAATTTTATTAGTTTGTATTTTATTTTTTAAGTCTTCAAGGGTTGAAGACTTAAAAAACAGGAAAACGTTGCTGTATTAATACTTTTTCAATTTTTTAATCAGAATTTATATTAAAATGGTATAAATATTTTTCCAAATTCTATTAAAAAAAGAATCTAGGAATGAACCTATGTCTTTATCCTTGCTTTGAATAATTTCATTAAAAAATGGATTTTTTTCTTCATTTGTAAAACTAGGGATTTTAAAAGAAAAGAGTTCATTATTTTGGTTATCTTTGTAGCAACCAAAATCAAGGAAAGTAACAAGATATAGAGTATTTAGCATTAAGCAAAAGAGATATAGTACTTGCCATGTAATCATAATAGAAAGAAAATAACTTTCATTTTTTAAGTCATTCCCTCTACTTTCTTTAATAAGATTATTCTTAGTTCTTGCAGAGTTTTTTGGATTTACAAATTCAGACACATCAATAAACAAGAAAATAGATTCATCCAATGTTAATGGATATAAGTAATCCATAGCATGATTTAGTTGAGTTTCAAAAAATGTTTTTATATATCCATCTTTACCTTTTTCCACGTACAATGCTTTTAACTTATTTTGGGTATCTCTTACTGAAGTTTGAGCAATTATCTTAAAGTTGGATATTCCTTTCTTAATCACACTATACACAAATGAAGAGAGCTGATCATTGTGTAGTTTATCTAAGTCAGTAGTCTTGAATTCACTTTTAATTTTTTTTTCATTCAGTGTCATTTCGTATCTATAGATGTGGTATTTACGAGATACGTTTAATTCGATCTGTCTACTATGTTCAGCTTTTGCTATTTTATCGTAAAGAACATGCAACAAGTTTTCATTTTTTTTACTTGAAAGAATATGATGATCTTCAGGAGTTGAACTTTTTGTATAAACTTTTTTATCTACTTGAGATGTTTTAGATAGACTCCTCAACAATAAATTTCTTGTTTGAAAATGAATAATCGAATCAGTAGCAAATGTAAATGCGATTTCCATTTCAAGAACCCTAATAATAGTTGGGATAATCCAAATACCAGTTTGCTGTTTGATTCCTGTTATAACATTTATAAGTCTCTTTCGTATTGCTGAAATAGAGAGAGTTTCAAAATTTAGACCTCCATGATTCAGCTGGAGTAAGCAATAATTAACAGTATCTCCGCTTTCTTTTTTATAAATTTTTCCAATTTCAAGTCTTCCGAATTCCCTTGATTGGATAATTAAATCTTCTATCTGATTTGAATTGTAATTAAATTTTTTAACTTTATCAGGATTCTTTTGTTTGAATTCTATCAGTTTTTCAATGTCAACAATTAGATTTTCACCTAAGTTAAAAACCATACGATCAAACCCCCAGAAGGAATTCATTAAAGTAAAACAAGATTGAATTTCTTTCTCATTTAAATGCATCTGTTCAGTAGAAACTTTAGTTTGACTTTTCATGATTTAACGTTTCCTTTTTACTATTATTTTTGATACGAATTATGTTAGGAAGTATTAGAGATTGAAAAAAAGCAGTTAAATTATTTTAACCGCATTTGTAATTCAATTTACATATTCATTTTTTCGCGTATTAAAAGTATGCCACAAATTTTTAAGAAATCGCCCATTTTTAGGAAAAATAAATTAAAAAATGGAAAAAATTTTTAAAAATAAAAAAACACTCAATTATGAGTGCTTTAAAAACGCGTCGTAACAAGGTTTTGAAGAAAAAAATTAGGTTCTTACCTAATTTAATTTTTTTAGTTTAGAACAAGAATGTTAAGAAAGAAATCAATACTTTCAGTACGATCTTTTATTGATGTGACAAGGTTTTGAAGGAAAAAGTAAGTTTTTATCTACTTTATTTATTTTTAAAAAAAATTTTTTTATTTTTCATTTAAATTTAGGATGTTGAGAAAAAGATCAATAATTTCAGTACGATTTTTATTTAGTTGAATTTTTTCGATTAAAAGTTGAAGATTATTATCTGAAGTTTCAGAAAGTGGTCTAAAAAAATCAGAAGGATCTATATCCATAGCAGATAAAATTTTTAGTAGAGTATCGACAGATAAGTTTCTTCTATTGTTTTCAATTAAATTAATAAAAGGCAAGCTAAGATCACTTTTTTCGGCAAGCTCTTGTTGTGTTAGCTTTTTACTTAGTCGATATTCCCTGACTAATTCTCCAATCTTCATTTACAAATTCTCCTTTTAATTATTGTATATATTTTTTGTTGATATTTATATAAACAATAGTATTTGAAATATACGTATTCATTTACAATAGTAAATAAAAATGGTATAATGAGAGCGTTTGTAATATTATGTGAAGGACTTGGATTTAGGGCAGATACGCTTTAAGTTTATGTGGGTAAAAATGAAATCAAGAAAAAGTAAAAATAATAAGAAAAAAATAACTCTTGCTTTAGCGGCAGGAGTTGCTTTAACAAGTTTTTCAACACTATCTGTAAAAGCAGATGAACAGGTTGATGTAAAACCAACAGATAATACAGTAGCTGAAGAAAAACATCTACAAAATTCGCCTACAACATCTATCACTCAAGTTGAGGGTGTTGAAGTTTCAAATGGAACTGCTCTTGTAACGAAAACACCAACTGAAGAAGTTGTTGGACAAGCAAAAGGAATCAAAGAACAAGCTGACCAAGTTGTTGAAGCTCAAACTCCTGTTGTTGAAGATGCTAAGAAACAAGAAGCTACAACTTCTGAAAAAGAAAGTAATGCCAAACAAGCGCTTGAAGAAGCTGAACAGAAGAAAAATGGTGCAACTCCTGAAGCAATTGAAGGGACAAAAAATGCGATTGACGCTTCTAAGAAAGAAGTGACTACGCAAACAGAAAAAATTGATTCTTTAAAAGAACAACAAAATCAAGTGCAAGAAAAGAAAAATGCACAAGAAGCTGTTGTTAAAGATGCTACGGAAGCTACAAACATCCAAGCTGGAAAAGTTGCTGATGCTAAGAAGAAAGTTCAGAACGCTCAAGATGTTTTGAATGGAACTGGTGCTGATAAAGTTATCAAAGAAGAAAAAAATGCTAAGAAAGACTTAGAAGCTAAACAAGCTATTGTGAAAGATGCTAAGAAAGTTCTTGAACAATCACAAAATGCAGACGCTACAAAAGCTCGTAAGTTGAGTGATGCAAAAGAACTTGAAGCAGGACAAAAAAACACTTTTGACCAAGCCACTGATACTCTTTCAAAAGCAACGCACGCTCACAATGAAGCTACGTCTCAACTTAAAGTTGCTAAACAAAACAAAGACAATGCTCAAACTGTTTTGGATGGAACTGGTGAAAAAGCCATCTTGGATGAGCGTGACAGTGCCAAATCTGACTTAGCTACTAAAGAAGCGACTCTTAAAAATGCGACTGAAGCTTTAAACGCTGCTAAACGTGCAGATGCTCAAAAAGCAGAGCAATTGGAACAAGCCACAACTAACTTGGACCAAGCTACTGCTACGCTGAAGCAAGCAGAAAGTAACTTGTCTGACGCTCAAACTGCCGCAAACCAAGCTTCTGATGACTTGAAGAAGAAGAAAAAAGCGGAACAGACAGCTCAATCAACCTTGGATGTTTCTAAAGGGAAAGTAGCTGGTGTCACAAATGAACGCAACAACGCCAAGTCTGACTTAGCTACTAAAGAAGCGACTCTTGGGAATGCTACGAAAAAGTTGGCTGATGCCAAAACAGCAGATGCTAAAAAAGCAGAACAGCTTGACTTGCTAAATGAAGCAAAAACTCAAGCTGAAGCTGAAGAATCTAAAACCGCAAATGCTCAAACGAAAGCCCAAGGTGGCGCAAGACAAGCTTCAACAAAACTTACAGAAGCAACTAAAGCTGAAAAAGAGGCAAAAGACAGTCTTGCTTCATCTGAAAATCGTTTGTCAGGAGTTACAAGTGAACGTGACGATGCCAAAGCTGACTTAGCTACTAAGCAATCTAAAAAAGATGATGCTGAACGTAAATTAGAGGATGCTAAAAATACAGATGCTAAAAAACGTTCTGATATTCAAGACCTGAAGACTCTAAAAGGTCAACAAGAAAGCACTATTCGCTCAACAACTCAAGAATTGTCTGACGCGACATCTGCCGCTAAAAATGCTGAAGATGCTAAAAAACAAGTAGATAAAGCTGTTGACACACTTGAAAAACAAATCTCTGCCATTAAGAACTTGACCATCCCTCAATTGCCACAAAATGTCATTGCGGCATACAAGACTTACTTGAATGATGATAGTGAAGCGAATAAACACGCTTTGAACAATGCTATTCAGGCATGGTACAAGGATGGGAAGTACGATTTTGGGACTCGTCAATTTGGATGGTCCAGTGACGGGCAAGAACTTGTTTTTAAAGGTTGGACGAATAAGAATATAGTCCTACCAATTGATGACACAGTTGTGAATCTTGACAACCCAACAGACGAACAAATCAAAGCTTTAAGCCATTATTACGTTCTTTTAGCAAATAATCTCCAAGACCAAGTTTGGGGAACGCATAACTTTATCGTTACTAAAGAGTCTGTTCAAGGAATTAAAAACATTGCTAAGAATTACGCCAACGAAAATAAACCATACAATACCGGGCATAGTCATCCAGCCTTAGAAAATGATGGTGTGGATAGTGTATCATGGGATGGAGAAGTTCTTAACTACACAAATACATTAAGCAGTACATCTCCTTATGAAAAAGCTATTGACACAGAAAAAACTCATAAAGCAACCATGTCCCAGCTCTATCGTGAGGTTTATGATGCTGTCATTGCCTTTATGACCAATGATATTCATGCCAACTTTGGACACATGAAAGGAATGGTAGGACGTGTTAAACCAACTTATCCAAGCGCAGTTGGTGGCAACGTTAGTTATACAAAAGACAATACAGGTCGGATACACTTTGTTAAATTTGCAGGGGAAAACGCTCATACAGAAACAACCATTAATTATGTAACAGGGGAACGTACTTCTGTTTACATTGACGACTACTATGACAAAGGTATTGCAAAACCACTCCCAACTCCATTTGACACCAGCAAAATTGAAAAAGACTTGGCGCAAGCTAAGAAAACTCAAGTTTCTGCCGTTGCGACAAACAACAATGCTCAAAATCGTTTGGCTTCTGCTAAACGTGCTGATGAAACTGCAAAATCTAATCTTGCTACAACCACAAATCGTCTCAATAACTTGCTTAATACACAAGACTTGACACCTAATGCGCAACGTGTTCTTGATAATGCTAAGTCAGAATTAAACAAAGCTGAATTGCGCAATACAAACGCAAGTACTGCTTTTACAAATCTTACAAAAGAGATTAAAGCAAAACGTGCAACTCACGAACAGGCAAAAGATGCCTTGTCTAAAGCAACCATCGCAAATACGGTTGCTCAAAAGACGCTTGCTGATGCGACTACTGCACATAACAATGCTGTTGATAAGCTAAATAGCATTAAGGATGTTATCAAACGCACAAAAGCCATTAAAGACTTAACTACTGATGCACAAGCTAAGTTTGATACTGCAAAAGCAGAACACCAAACTGCCAAAACACGATATGAAAAAGCTGAGAAAGCTTTGGTTGACCTTAATAACGAGATCAACACAAATAGCAACAAGCTTGCACAAGCTAAGTCAGAACTGAGTCAGGCTGAAAAAGATGATAAAACTGCAAAATCTAATCTTGCAAGAGCAATTTCTGCTAAGAACAATGCTTCTAAAGCATTAGAACAAGATAAGGATGCTCTAGCTAAAGTAAAAGCGATTAAAGACTTGACTCCTGAAGCTCAAGCTACATTTGACCAAGCAGAACTAGCTTACAAGACAGCTAAAACTCGCTTAGAAAATGCAGAAACAGCCGTTACTAACCTAAACGCTGACCTTGCAGTAAAACGCCAAGCTTTGGTAATTGCCGTAAAAGCGTTGAAAGATGCTGAAAGTCTTGCTAAAACAACACAAGCTGAATTGGAAGTAGCACAAGCTACTTACAAAAAAGCTGACGAGGAACTTACAGCTACTCGTAAAGTGATTGCGACACTAGAAGCAACTAAGGACTTAACTCCTGATGCTCAAGAAGCTTATGACCAAGCTCTTGAAGCTGAAAAACTTGCAGAAAAACGCTTGTCAGATGCTAAAGTAGCTGTTGAGAACCTAACTGCTGATGTCAAGACTAAACAAGAAGCTTTGGCACAAGCACAAGCTGAACTTGCACAAGAAGAGCTTGTCCTTCAAGGACTCAAGGCAAAACAAGCCCAAGAGGAAGAAGTTCTAGCAACTATCCAAGCTCAATTAGACGACTTGAAAGCTCAAGAAGAGGCAGTTCGTGCAGAGATTGCTAAAATCGAAGACAGCATCAAAGAGATGGAAACTCTCCTTGATAGTCTAATCCATGCTTCTGAGAACTACGAAATCGCAAAAGAAGCTTATGACCAAGCTCTTGAGGCTCACCGCCTAGCTCTTCAAACTCTTGAAGCAGAACAAGCGAAACTAAACGCTCTTCTCCAAAATCAATTGGATGCCAAAGCTCAGTATGAGGCTGTTCTACTTGCATATCAGAAGGCGTATAATAAACCTCAAGAATCATTGAACCATAGACATGATTCTAAGGTTGAGAATCTAGATCATAAACTGGTAACAGACAAACTTAGAACTGCTCAAAGTAATCCAGCTTATATCTATGTTGGAAATAAACCTAGATATGGTGTCAATACGACTTTACCAAATACAGGTTCAGAGAATAGTTCGTTCTTGATTGGCTTAGGAGCGATGCTCATGGGATTATCTGGAATAAAATTACGCAGAAAAAGTGAGTAATATTAAGAGTAATCTATAAATAAATTTATAGGCTGGAGGAAATAGAACCTTTTAAGGTAATCTACTTCAGCCTTTTAATTTAATAATAAAAATAGGAGTATACGATGGATAAAGAGCAATGGATTGAAATATTTACAGAAATTAATGGCCGTGTACCAACAGAAGAAGAGATACAAGCTGGATTTCAGGAAGGAGAAATTACAGAATCAGAAAAAATAGATAATTCTTTTGAATCTACACAATATGACTCTCAAACGAGAAGAGATGAAGATTTATCTCAAAGAGTTGAAGATGTACAAGATAAACAAGAGTTCAGTAATGATTATACTTTTTGCAGTTCATGCGGAACAAAGAATTCTGTTAATGATGAACGATGTACGAATTGTAAAAAAGCTTCAAAACAGACAAATGACAATGTTTTATACTCTACATTTAAAAATAATAGTTTATTTAGATATCTAAAACACTGTTTTGATACTCAGAGATGGGGAATTATAATTTATTTCACTATAGTAATATTGTTTGAAACAATTTATGGTAATGGACTGGGTGGTCTAATATTTGTATTATTTACAGTATTTTTATTATCAAATACCGGTCAATCATTAATTTGTTGGATTATTGGAGCGAAGAGGATAGAAAGAAGTGATTATCAAGAAAAAGTTCAACAACCTGTCAATGAGATTATTCAAAAGGCGCGTCAAAAAGGTTTAAACTTACCGGATAATATTGAAATTCGCATGATTCATAATGATGTTCCTGCTGCTTACGCTATAGGAATGAACAAAATTATCGTTACTGATAGTTTACTGGAAAATCCATATTTTTTAGAACCAAAAATTATGTTTGAGCTCCATCGAATCCATAATATGGCTCCAAATCTTTTACCTGTACTAGTTGGTTCAAATTTTATTTTAATTTTTGTTTTACTAATTTTATTAATAACAACACTATTTGGAGGCTTTAAAAAAAATTATGGAGACAGCAGAAACTCATTTTGGTCAGGAAGTTCAGAAGCAAAAGAGGGAGCTATTCTATTTTATGGTTCTATAATATTAATAGTTGCATTAATAAGTTTCTTTTTAATGTTTGTAAAATCGGTTGTAAAACGTGATGTATATCTTTCAGACCAGTATATGGCTACGATTGGATGTGGCGAAATTCATTGTTATTATATCGATACCATATCTGAACAAGATGGGTCATTGGCTAAAGGATTTTGTGAGTTAGGATACCCGTCAAAAGATAAACGAATTAGTATTTTACAAAATAATTATCATGTAAGATATACAGGGGTGTGAGGTTATGAATAAAGAAGAATGGCTATCTCAGTTTGAAGAGAAATACAATAGAAAGCCAAGTCCGGCAGAGTTTATTGCAGCAAAGAAGAATAATGAGTTTAATATAGAAAATAGTAAAGACATAGAGTATAATAATGTCGGATCTTCTTCCATATCAGTAGATGCACTTGATAGTGAGATAAAGTTATCCGAAACTTATCTTGATAAAAAAGATTTAGAGAAAACTGATTCTGAAAATATCACTGTTAACGAGGAATATGTGCAAGAACATAAAAAAGTAATAGAAGAAGATAAGATTTTTTGTGTCAAATGTGGTAAACCGAATTTTAGAATAAGCGATTACTGTGTTTCTTGTGGTTCTAGAGTTAATAATTCTAGCACTATGAATTCCTTTATATCAGATGTTTCAGAAAAGTTATTCACAGTTAGTTCTATAGCTGGAAAAAAGACCAAAGAATTAACTAAATCGTTACAAGCAAATACACAGATTTATACAGAAAATAAGAAACGGCAAAAACTCTTATTAGCATTGGGCGATGCATATTATAATAGTAGAGAAACTAGATTAGATGATCCTTTTGCAGAACTAATTGAAGAAATACATAAAATTGATATTTCTATAGAACAATTGAGAGATTTCGATTAAAGAGAAAGATTAACAGAATGAAATTTTTTTTTAAGATGTTCATAACCTTTTTGAGTATATTCTTTGCTATCAATATTTCTAATGTATACGCTGACGAAACTGGCCCTGTGGTAGTGCAAGCAATTGTTCAAGAAAATTACACGCAAGAGATTACAGTACTTTTAGTAAAATCAGATACAGAGGAAGTCGTAAAAACTCTAAAAATCAATAAAAATAATAATTGGGTTCAAGAGACTAATGTTCCACTAGGCGAATATAAAATGAGAGTATACGGTGAAGGCTTAGTTGCTAGATCAATAACACAACTTAAGGCAACATATATGGTTAAAAAAGTTATAAAGAATCCTTCAGTACATGAAAAACCTTGTTTTGTTGTTATAGAGGGAGATAAGAAATTTATATCTACTTATTATGGTCTAGTTGATTTTCAGAGAAAAGACGGAAGCTACTTAAAGGGAAATTATACTAATGATGAACTGGATAAGTTTTACCAGGAAGCTATAGGCACTCAGACTGGTATGTTCGGTTCCAACAAAGAAAATACTATTACTACAGTACTAGAAACTACAGAAAATATAACAAATAAAGAAACGGACCCAAAAGAGAGTAAGGCAGATTTAGAGGAAATTGATAAAACTGAAGAACATGATTATAGTAACAAAAAACTATCCAATGAAATTAAAATCATTATTTCTATAGTTTCAATCGTTTTGTTATCTGTAGTTGTTATTATCAAATTTCTAAAAAAGAATAAAAATACTTAAGTTTTTCCTTTAAATAGGTATTATATAAGAGATTTCTTAAAGTATTGTATTATGTTTATATGAACCATTTTGTTTGAAATAAAAAGTTCTATAATTTCTACATTTAATTTATCAAGTGTAGAAGTTATAGAACTATTTTTTTATCTTTAAACAAAGTATAAATTTCTAATTATCTTTTTATATTTTCTTAAATGCTCGTAAAGCCTTATTCTATGTGCTTTCGAGTATTTTTACTGTAGGAAGATACTTCACGTTTCTTTGCATATTTCCTCATGTCTTAGCTGTCAGAAGTGGTAAATAAGTAGTAAATTCATTTGTACTACTAAGCAACAAGACGCTCCTGTTGCTTCTCTTTATTCAAGCGTTTCATTTCTGCCATTGCAGAATCGAATGTTGCATGTGCGTAATAGTTCAGCGTCATGGCTATATTAGCATGTCCCATAATGTACTGTAATGCCTTTGGATTCATTCCTGCATTTGCATAGTTGGTACAGAATGTATGTCGCAAACTATGTGGAGTGATGTGTGGCAATTTATCCTCGTTATACTTATTGTATTTCTTAACAAGACCTTTCATCATGCCGTTGTAATCACTTGCCACTTTTGGATAGTTCTTTCTATTAAGAAAGAGGAAATCACTATATCCATCAATCTCAACACGCTTATCATTCTTTCGATTCGCTAACACTCGCTTAAATGCTTGATAGGCTTCTTCAACCATAGGAACTTGACGTTCGCCACTTTTGGTCTTTGGTGTTTCAATGTAGTACCCAATTTCAGTATCTCTCAATAGCTGATGGTCTATATTGACAAGACGATTCTCAAAATCTAAATCTGGAAGTGTCAAACCACCAAACTCTGAAATACGAAGACCTGTTTTTAAGAGTATCAGAATTTCATCATAATTTTTGCTGTAGGTTTTATCAGCTTTTGCAAAGGCTAACAGTTTTTCTTCCTGTTCTTCTGTTAGTACGGTCTTAGGGACAGTATCATCATCAAGAACTGCTTTCAGTTGAAAGTCAAATGGATTCTTCCGAACACAATCATCTTGTATAGCAATATAGAATGAAGCCTTTAAAGAACGTTTGTAGTTATTGATGGTTTGATAAGCATAACCATTTTCACTCATTCTAATAGCCCATTCTTTAGCGTCTGATGGCTTAATACTGTCAATACTTCTTACACCTAACTTGTCTTTCTTCAAAATATCCATAAGATATTTGCGTCCAGTTTCAGTGTTTTTTCTAACCTTTGGTCTTTGAGCGTTCTGTTTTGCGTAAAGCTGGCAGAGTGTCATTTTCTTTCCTACAACATCAATACCATCATGAATGTCTTTCTGTAACTCTGCGATTTTCTCTCTAAGTGAGATACAATCACGCTTTCCTGCTGGTACTCGGTCTGTAGCCACAAGTTTCCACGAGTAAACAAATTGCGGTTCTCCAAATGAATCTATATATTTGTATAAGTATCTTCCGTCTTTTCGTTGGCTCTCTCCAGTCTTTAAGATTCGACCTTTATTGTCACGTCTTTTTTCTGACATGGCATTTGCTCCTTTCCTTTATGGAAAGAGCCTTGATACGACTTAATACTATTTTATCATATACAAGACCCTTTGGCGACGCTAGATTGCGTCCAATGTATCTATAATTTTTTCAAATTGTTTTCGTTTAATCTGAATACGATTGCCATTCATAATCAGCCAATTTGCATTTTTATTTTCCTCTGCCAAGCGTCGTAGCTTGTTTTCGCCAATACGAAAATATTTTGACGCTTCTTCAATGGTTAGGGTATAACGTTCCCAAATAGGAATGTCAGTCTGCTTCATAAAATCCTCCTTTCCAAATCACTTATTTGGATTTCATAAAAGTTGTTTTACCAGCAATCGAACAGCTTTAGCAAAGCTCACGGGAGTTCCACCCCTGCATGGTTCTCATGTAGCCATACTCATTGCCTGCGACGGTTTTATCACGCTCGGACTATTGACTGTATGGGAGTATCATTATCACGATAAGAATGTCGTTGCAGGCAATCCTGCTAAAGATTGCTTCTCGGATCACTAACATGAATCGCTCGCTATCTTTATAAGATAGGTCATGGCGGTTAGTTCCGTTGGCTCTTTTCTTATCGAAACGTATTCGATTACTTTTATTCAGTTTTCAAAGAACAATGGCTCGTTAGCCTATCAAAACACATTGAAAGCTCAATATGCTTTGGTGGAATAACAAACCTCCCTGTTCGGGAAGCGTGGAATGGTTTAGCACGCTTCCACGAAAGGAGAGAGGATATTACTTAATTTCAAATGACAAAATCTTTGTAATCAGTCTGGTTTCCATTCTTCCACGTAAGACTTCATCAACGACCATACTTTGATTGCCATATTCATCTTTCATAAGTCGTAGGGAACGCTTCGTTATGTACCCTCTGTAATGATGTAGAATCTGGTTAATCGCTTCGGTATCGCCATCTGTTGCCTTTACAATGAGAGGAAAGGGAATCATAGGATATTGTGTTTTCATTCTTCAAATTCCTCCATAAACTTTTTAATTAAGGCTAGTCCACTGGTTCTATGCCGATAGACAGTAGAACGGTTCAATTTCAACAGGTCTGCAATTTCTGAATCGCTCATGTCCATAAAGTAAAACAGCAGTAGAATTTCACGTTTCTTGTCTGGCAACTCACGTAATGCTTCACTCAACAAATCATTTTCAACGCCTACTGATAACCCATTGAGTGTAAAAATCTGAAAGTCAGTTGAATAGTTATCTGTTGTCGCAAACTGGCTAACAAGATAATCGCCAACATCCGAAAAGGACACCTCACGCTTTGCAATCCTTGAAAGATAAAGCATATAATTCTTTCGCTCGTCTTCCATAGCACGTTTACAGATATAGTCAAACTGATTTTCTATTGTGGTCTGAAAAGAAGATGGTTTCATGTTTCTCACCCCCTTTCTGTCTAGGAAAGGAAGTGAGCCTTGCTCGTTTATCTCCTTTCACTCTTAGTCCCAATGTGAAAGGGGGATTTGTTGCATTACTGATAAATAAACTTTGTAAAAAAGTTCTGAATAGCCAAAAAAGCATATAAACAGATTTATTTCTCTGTTTACATGCTTCTGTTATTCTATCTATATGATTTATAAAACCACATTGGTGGACGTACTTATCTATTGCAGATAGACGACTTTTTTTGACAAGAACCCAATGTAAGGAAATTTATTGTATATGATGTACTTCATGGCGACGTTGACCTCCAACAAACCGCCATTTGGAAGTAATATACAATATTTTAACAGCGTAAATAGCACTACCATATAACGGTTTTTTTTATTGGCGTTTAGTAGTGCTTTTTATTAAATATAAACCTATAAACCATATAACACGTTTTTCTATACCTGTTTTTAATTCAGTAGGAACAATAAAATGTATAGAGGTGGTCTACTATGCGTAAAAAAGAAGATAAATATGATTTTAGAGCCTTTGGTTTAGCCATTAAAGAAGCTCGATTGAAACGAGGTTTAACTCGTGAACAAGTGGGAGCATTGATTGAAATTGACCCACGGTACTTAACTAATATTGAAAATAAAGGGCAACACCCCAGCATACAAGTTCTTTATGACCTTGTATCGTTACTTCATGTTTCCGTTGATGAATTTTTCTTACCTGCTAATAACTTGGTAAAAAGCACCCGACGATTACAGATAGAGAAATACATGGATAGCTTTACAGACAAAGAACTATCCTTAATGGAATCTTTAGCCAGCGGTATCAACGAAGCAAGAAACATCGAAGACTAATTAAAAGAATCCATACATAACGGAAAGAGCCGATAAAATGAGATTGTATTAATCTCATTTTATCGGCTCTGCGTCTTTGCGTCTGGCTCTGTAATCACAGTTACTTTGAACTGCTTTATTTCAATTAAATTTTCTTGTCTGCATTTCGGACAATAGAGGGGGAATTTTTTTAATTCAGTATCTTCCCTTATCTTTAATCGTGTTTTATTTCCACATACAGGACACAATATCCACTTGTAGTTTATAATAACTATCTCCTCCTTTACACTTTAATTCAAATCTTTATTAAAAAATATTTCATCTTATTTAACAAGAAACCATATTTATATAACAACATAAAATACACTAAGTTATTTTATTGAACATATATCGTACTTTATCTATCCGACTATTTGGACGACGGGGCTGGCAAACAGGTTCACCGGTAGTAACATGGTACCCTTTTAACTCTGTTAAACAAACACTACGTCCATTTGTAAAGAAAGTTAAATCACTACGATATTCTTGAATACACCGAGCAGGGATTTCTCCACTAAGAATGACCTCATTATTTTTCAATTGAGTGTCTACGATGTTCGCACAATATTTAGGAGCATCGTTGTATGCTCGTGAAAGATATTCCTGTGGCGCATAAATTTTAAAACTAAGATATGGCTCTAACAATTCTGTTCCAGCTTTTTTTAAGACTTGTTCCAATACAATAGGAGCAAGCATCCGAAAATCTGCTGGGGTACTAACAGGGCTATAGTATAAGCCATACTTAAAACAGATTTTACAGTCCGTCACATTCCAACCATACAATCCTTGTTCACAGCCATAGCGTATCCCCTCCATAACTGCATTTTGAAACGATTGATTTAAGTATCCAAGAGAAACCGAGCTCTCATACTGTACTCCGCTCCCTAATGGAAGCTGTGCTACAGATAGACCAATGGAAGCCCAGAAAGGATTCGGTGGAACTTCGATGTGAATGGTATACTCTGCTTTTTTTAACGGTCTTTCCATATAAATGACTGTAGGCTCTTTTATTTCTATCTCCACATGATACTTTTCTTGCAGCAGAGCACAAGTCACTTCCATTTGTACTTTCCCTAAGAAAGAAAGTATGATTTCATGTGTCGCAGAATCCACATAATATCGCAGAAGCGGGTCACTGTCGGAGATTTCTAAAAGTGCATCAAGTAACATTTCCCTTTGTTGAGGTTTGCTCGGTTCAACAGTCGTTTGCAGCAGAGGGAGGGGATTTTCAATTCTCTCTCTCTGTGGCAATAGCTTTGTATCTCCAAGAACACTATTTAACTTCAAAAACTCATTCTGCAAAATAACAATTTCCCCGGAATAAGCCTTATCGATTTTACATAATTCACCATTTATTGAAGTATACATTTCTGTAATTTTTATTTTTTCCTTTTCCGATATTCTAACCGAATCTCGCAAATGCAGTACGCCACTATAAAGACGTATATATGCAAGACGCTGTCTTTTTTCCGAATACTCAATTTTGAAAACTTTTCCGCAAAGTTCAGACTGACCTCGATGTGTTGATGAATAAAATTTATTCGTAATCACTTCTATAAGGTTATCAATCCCTATATTGTTTTTTGCACTTCCGTGATAAACAGGGAACAGGGAACAATTATGAAATCTTATGCTTTCCTCTTGTTCGAGTTCTAATGCTTCCAATAATTTCCCAGACGTATATTTCTCCAAAAGGTAATCATTTCCTTCTATTACCATATCCCATTGTTCAGATTCGGTAAAGTTCATTACACGCATATTAGGATGCAGTTCTACCTTCTGTTTGATTACAATTTCCGCAGAAAGTTTCTCTTTAATATCCTGATAAACCGTTGATAAATCAATTCCATTTTGGTCAATCTTATTGATAAAAAAGATTGTGGGAATACCTATTTTCCTAAGTGCATGAAACAATATACGAGTTTGTGCTTGTACGCCATCTTTTGCAGAAATCAGTAGAATTGCCCCATCTAATACTGATAATGAACGATATACTTCTGCTAAAAAATCCATATGTCCTGGCGTGTCTATGATGTTTATCTTAGTATTTTTCCACTGAAAAGAGGTTATCGCCGTCTGAATTGTAATTCCTCTCTGACGTTCTAAAAGCGTATTATCCGTTTTCGTTGTACCTCTGTCCACGCTTCCTAATTCTGTAATCGCTCCACTGTTATATAATAAGCTTTCTGTTAAGGTAGTTTTTCCCGCATCAACATGAGCTAAAACTCCAATATTAATAATTTTCATGTGATTTTCCTCCATTCAAAAGCCCAAAAGGGCATAAAAATCCCAGTGATAAATACTCTTATCACTGGGATTTTTATGCATAACCATAGGCATACAAAGCATACAGATATTCTCCGGATACTTTAGAATCACATGATAAAGGTATTCTTAAACTGGGTACAAAAAACTAAGCCCTCCTAAAAAAGGACATCCAATTATTTGTTCCCACTATCAAATTGACAGTTTATTTAAGAATACCTTGCCGCATATTTATTAACTCCTTTTAAATAGATACTTAAATAATAGCACGTAAGAGCATATTTGTAAAGGAATCTCCAATTTTTTATCAAAGAGAGTACGTGATTACAAAATAGCTGTAATAATGTACCAATATTTGTTATTCTATAATCTTCCAATTACTCCCGTTCTTTTCAAGTACCAAATCAAATTGAGATACCTGCGTTGCTTTGGTCTGCTGGTCGATATACTCCACTGTCAGCGATACCGTGACTTGATTATCCTTACGATTGTGAATAGGATTTACCAGTTCTTGAAAGATGTACTCTTTTCCGATTGGTTTTAATATCCCGTCATTCACATAGTAGGAAAGTTCACTGGCTGTCGCTGTAGGATAGAGCTTGAAGAACGTCGTTAAAAACTCATTGATTTCATTGGTTGTAATGGAATCAACCGTCCCCTCACTTTCAATGGCTTTTGGTTTATAACTTGATTTCTTAGGTATGTTGGTAATGGTCGGATTCTTAACCAGTACCATATTTCCAGAACCATCTACATAGACACTCACTATATAAGCAGAGTGGACGGTCTTTGTATTTTCTCCCTCTGTAATGAGCTGGTCTACACTGTAGGTTACATTAAACTCATTGTCGCCAGTTGGCTCTACCGTCCATATCTGAAATCCTCTTACAGAAGACGATACAGGAATATCTTTGCGTACTGTATCAACATTGAGAGCTTGAAGTTCATCTGTCAGATAGCCTTTTAGACTTTCCATTCGATTATCAATGGACTTATCGGATTGCTCCCATGAATAGTAGACTTTCGCAAAGTTCTCTACAAAATTTTCTACATGATGAGTATCAACGTATTCCTTTTCTATGATAGTTGTTTCGTGAATAGTATGAGTATCTATAGCTGTAAAGTGCTTGAATATCGCAAAGCTGAAACTAAGCCCTAAAAGTACCCACAAGGCAATCACAACCTTTTTATGAGGATTGACCTTATAGTAGACACGAGGTTTCTTTTCCTTTGGTATCTGTTTTTCTTTATTCTGATTTTTTCTAAATTTCATCATTAAATCTTCCTTTCTCATTGTTTGATTCGTCCTGCTCCCACTAAATGCTGTTGCCAGTAGGGGCTTGTTAAGTCGGCATAACCGATTGGGTCGCCTGCATGAAACATACGGTTATTGCCAAGGTATATCCCAACATGAGTAATATAAGAGCCAGCGTTATAGGTAGAATGAAAGAAAACCAAATCGCCAGCTTGTGCTTCCGATAGTGGGATATGCTGGGTCACATCATATTGCTGTTGTGCGGTTCGTGGTAAGTTAATTCCAGCTTTTCCATACGTCCATTGTGTCAGTCCGCTACAATCAAAAGAAGTAGTCGGGGAAGCTCCACCGTAAACGTATCGCCAGCCCTCATATTTCAGTGCTTCGTCCATGATGGCTTGTACCGTATCATCATCAAACTCTGTTGTGACAAGATACTGCGTTACCAGTTGCACATAAAACATATTGCCATAGTTGTATCGCCAGCCCCCATTGATAGGTATGGCTATGGGATTGGGGTAAGACACTTTTTCGCCACCTGAATACTCTTTTGAGAAACTTTGAGCCAGTTCAAAGGTATATTTATTTCCACGATTAGCCACATACCCTAAGAAACCACCACCATAATTGTAGGACTGGATAACCGATTCTAAATCTACACTGAGCCTTTCGCTACTGGCTAATAATTCACTGAAATACTTCACACCTTGCTTAATGGATTCTTCTGTACTCAATGAATTAGGTGGAAGACCGAGGGATTCCGAGGACTGCATAACATCTTCCGCAGTACCGCCCGATTCCACCTGTATAATCGCAAGAAGTATGTTGACATATTCTTCAACGCCATATTCTTTGGCATATTTTTCTACCATAGGCTTATGAGCCAGCACTTCTGCGGAAACATTCACACCTCCATAATGAATATTGGAAATTCCGCTGTCCTGTTCATCTGAAAATAAAATGGCAACAAACAGAAGCAGTGAGAAGACCATCAAGAATAATCCAGAACCACCAATCACTAAAGTTTTCAACTTCATGGTTTCTTACCGACTTTCTTAATGGTGGCGGTTTTGATTGGTGGTCTACTTCTTGTATTTTGTAGTGGTACTCTTTGAACAGTAGACGGACGTTCTTTTGTGATTGGACGTTGTGAAGTTCTATCTGCTGTAGTGGTTGAAGTTGCTGGCTTTTGAACGGTTTTTTCTTGAACGGTATTGCCTTGGCGTTCCACTTTTGGACTTGAAAAATCGGACTTAACTGCTGGACGCTCTTGTTTGGCTTGTTGAGATTCCTTATATGAAGTCTGAATATTAGACTGTTTTGAGGTCTGTTCATCATGATATTGTTCTTGTCTTGTAGTCGGTCTTTCATGAACAGAAGAAGCAGGCTGTTTTTTCTGTTTGACCTGTTCCATTTCAGAGCGACGCTTCGCAATGGTTTTTCGCCTTTGTTCCTGCTGTTCCTTGCGTCCACTGGCTCTGTCCGCTTTGGTTTGAGAAATACTACTGGTTAAATCACGGACATTCTCTTTTACTTTGGATTTTCCTTGATATACTGCATATCTTGCATTGGTCGGCAAATCTTTAACCTGTTCTTTCAAACCACTAGCAGTGTCTACCATTCTGTCTTTGGTATCAGCTACTGTACCGATGGTTTGACCGATACGTTTTCCAAGTGTTGATTTTTCCTTTCCGTCTGGTCGGGAGTGATCTGCTTGTGTCCTTGCAGAACTCCCCGAACCCGACTGTCCTTTTTTACCTGTAACAATGGCAGACCCAGCCCCTAGAGTAGTCATGGAACGTCCAAGTTTCCGCTGTAGACGGTGCATGTGAGCGTGCATAAGCATACGAGGTTTTCTCATCACACGACTTCCCACACTTTGAGAATCGTTACTCTGTAGAGAAAACATACTCATTAAATCGCCCAGCTTGAAGTAGATTCCTGCAAAGGTCACAATCTGTAGAAAAGCAATCAAAAAGAACGGATAACCAGCCGATAAGGTATAGAGCATGGTTGAAATACTAAATGCTGTCGTAATAATCAATGTGATTCCAGCTCGTGTCAAAATGGTATTAAAGAGCTTTGTTATGGCTCGCTTTGACATACCATCAAATGATGGAATCATGCTTAAAATAAAGCTCACAGGCAGAAACATAGCATAGATGATAAAAAGTACCTGCGAGAAAATCATGATTCCTGTTAATAGGAATACAAATATGGAAATCCCAATATTGAAGACAAATAGGAAGAAGACTGTACCTAAACGGTTAATGGTCTTTGTAATGGTTAGATTGGTATTGCTTCTGTCTTCAATTTCTTCCGCAACAATTTTTTCTCTGTCTTCGCCATTGTTGGAATCTGGGCTGGTGGAGAGCAGGCTTTCCACACGGTCAATACCGATACTTTCAATGTCTGAACTGTTGTATTGAAGCAGTAGCCACGGTTGCTGAACCTGTATGGAAAACAGGCTATCTCTGATTAAGTCCACGCTGTCCTTGCCTTGACTATCGGAATGGGGCATGACAATCTTCGTGCCAAGTGATAAACTGGCATTACTGATGTCTGATGAAAAGTCATTGATTTTTTTAATGTAGTCGGGAGCGTAGGCAATAAAGGAAGCCGATAGGATAAACACCAGCACAAAATTCATAATGGCATGAATTGCCTTTGTGGTTTCTCTCTTTATCAGTCCCGTATAGGCAACATAAACCCCAAGAACCAAAATCAAGAGTAAGAGGAATCCAACATAGAAACCCTCTGTTGAAAATCCGTTTGCACTCACACCAGCTAAGGTCTGCATATTCTTACCAATGGAATCTGCTGTAGCGGAAATGAAGTCTAAGGAATAGGCTTCCTGTACTAAGTAACCTGTCGCATTGGAAACATACAAACTGATTGTCCAAATAAAATTGGTAATGGCATATAGTCCATACATGACCTGTTTTCCAATCCCGTCCGACCAGTTCCACGGAAGCCAGCCCCAGCTATTATCCACATAAAAATCCAGTTGATAGTTTTCAAGTGGGTATCGGCTGTATTCATTTGCCACATTGACCGTATCATCTACCAAGCCCGCAGCTTGAACCACCGTTCCCAGCATGGCTAAAAGAAAAATGGCAATCACAAGTGTGAAAGCCACTGTCATTGCCACTTTACCTAGACGTTTCAGCGTCCAGTTTGATTTTATTCTGTTTACTATTGATGGTTTCACATTTACACCTCTTTTCGCACAGGTGGTCTGGTATCAAAGGCATGGAGCAGTTCTTCAAATACAGGGTGGAACTGTATCACACCGACACGACCATATAAATCACTGATAAGGCATTGCCCGTTTTCCAAATCACGCAATCGCTTCTGATTGTTTTCGTCCTCTGGGTCTACACCAAAAAAGGCTAAGGTCTTTTTAATCTCGTTAAGGTCAGTGGAACGAAATGCAAATTTTAAGCCGAGGTTATTTTTCAGTTTTTCATCTAAGAGGTCGTCTGTATTTTGGGTCACGAAATATACCCCAGCGTTCATAGCACGACCAGCCCGAACCAGCTTCATAGATAGTGTTTTTCCTTGTGCTACCTGTAAAAAGCTCCATGCTTCGTCTAAATCTACAATCTTGAAAATGCTTCGGTCTGTATGGATAAAGTCTAAAGCAAAGGTACTAATGACAATCAGCATAGCAACGGATAAAAGCTCCATAGTGGTATATTCCTCAAAGGAAGTTTCCTTGTCGGGAAGTACCAAGTCCGCAACCTGTATAATGTTCAGTTGTTTTTCTAAGCTGATAGACTGCTCCACATAACCATTACTGAATAATAAATGTGCAAAGTCATAGTCTGTAAAACTTTCGATATGGTCGGCTATACTGGTACTTAGTGGCGTATTCTCAACCCGTAATTCCTCAATCACTTTCATCAACCCTCGTACTTCACTATTGGTTACTGCACGAATGGCTTTTCTAAGGATTGGGAAGCGTTCCCCATCACGAGAGGAAATCCCCGTAAGGAATGTCAGAATATCAATAGCCAGTGATTCAGAATCTTTGGGATTTTTCATAATCACATAAGGGTCAAGTAAGCCTTTGTTTTTCTCATCAGAAGTCAGAGTGACGATATTGATTTCATGGGAAATCTCTGGCAAGGTTTCTTTCCATCTGCCACGTTCTGCTTTTGGGTCTACAATCACTGCTTGTGCCCCATAAAGCACCGCATAATAGACGATAAGGTTATTCGCAAAGGATTTACCACCACCCAGCGAACCAACAAAAGCCGACGCTAACGCATTGGTTACTGAACCCTTAACCCCTTGACTGGCAAGAGCAGGTTTCAGATAGACATTGCGTCCAGTATCTAAGCTGTAGCCAACATAAATCCCCTCATTTTCCCCCAGCATTTGAGTAGCACCAAAACCTAAACCAGCGAGGAAATCAGAGGTCACGTATTGAATATAATCATTCATATAACGCTTGCTGGCAGGTAAAAATTCTTCATGTAAGCCGAGCATATCCCCAAATGGTCGTACCAGTTTTACGCTTAAATCGTCATAAAAATCTTTCACTTCATTACAACGACGTTTGAGTTCGTCAAGATCATTTGCTGATACCCTTACCACATAAGACAGCTTGTACATAGATTCCTTGCTTTGGTCTAAATTGGTTTCCAGCTCATTCACACTTTCCAGAGCTTCCGCCACATTGGAGCTGGTTTCATTATCACTTTGCCAAGCGTGGTTATCCAAGTCTTTCAGTTCTTTCTTTTTATTGCGGACAGTAGATAGGGCTTTACGATTCGCTACAATTTCCACATTCATTGACGTATCAATCGGGAATGTAAATTGCTGTTGCTGGTAGTAGAAGATTTCAGAGGACGGGAAGTCCAGTTCTCCGACAATGCTGTTAATGGTAAAGTAAGCTACATAGACGGTTTCATCTTCCTGCTGGATTTTCAAATATCGCTGTTTTTCTTCCACCAAACAGCGAGTAGGCTTAATCAAGTCATAGTATTTAATCAGCGTTTCATTATCCAGCTTTTTCTTTGATAGATGGTACTCATACTCTTCATAGGCAGTGCCTGTCTGTCCGTAAAGGTGTTCAATCAGATAGCCGAAGTCGTCCTTATCTAACCTGCGGATTTTGAAACGACGAGAGATTTTATTTTCTAAGAGCTTTTCCATCTTCTGAAAACGCAGGATTTCATCATTACTCATACTAACAAAATCGTCCATCAGCTTATGGTTCACATCATAGACAAAATCAGACAAAGCATTTTTTGCTTCAACGGTAAGACTTTTCATAGAAAACTCCTGATCGTTGAGAAGCAACTTAAAGCCGATAAAGAAACGGTAGTTCACTTGATTTTCGCCAATCATGGATATTAAAGCGTCTGTCTGTTGGTCGATTTTGTCATAGGCAACCGCTTTGAGCTTGCCAGTGACTTCATTTTTGGAACGCTCTTGTGCAGAACGTATGCTGGATTCTGTACTGATTTGTAAAGCATGAATTTTGCCATCACGATTTTGTGCGATAAGCTGTCTGAAAGAATCATGCACTTGTATTTTCTGTTCTGGACTTAGAAATGAGTAATTGTAAGGAACAAGCTCATAGTAAGCATAACATTCCCCGTCTTTATTCCAGACGAGATTGTTTTCAATGTATTTAATTGGATATGCCATAAAATTCACTCCTAACTGCTGTAATGGCTTCTTGTGGCTGGTTTCTGCCAAGCGTTACTTTTTTTCCTGCATAGGTCAGCTTTGGTCGCAGTGCATAAGCAATGACAGACTTCAAAAATCCATAAGGCTTTTTACCATCAAAAGTTTTTGTAGACATAAACCATGTGAAAGCCACAGGAATCCCAAAGTATTTGAGAAATGCTCCCTCTATCATGGAAAGAGGGGGCAAGTTGCCAAGTATCATCACTGCAAAGAGTGACACGACAAACCATGTCATTTGCGTAAAGGTTATGGGAAACGGAAGTCTAAAATCATTGATAGAATACAGTACCTTTTCCACAGACCAGATACTGGTATAGCTTCGTATTTTCTTCATGTAATCAATCCTTTCATAAAAAATAGGGGTAGCTGATTGAGCCACCCCGTAAAATAGAAAATCTGCCAGTAGTAATGTACCGACAGATTTAATAGACGATTTCAAAAATCCCATGATTGGTTGAGATAAACGCTCCTGAAAGGTCTAAATCCCGACCATAGGCTTGATAATCAATATAGTTTTGAAGACTAGCTGGTACTTCGCCTAAAGCACCCGTTTCTTCAATGTAGTAGCGTGCCACGTCATACATATCATCACAATCGGAATGAATGATAATATCCTCTTGATGTTCGCTTAGTTCTTCAATGCTTGAAAAATGAGTGAGCAGAGCAGATAGCTCCGATTGTAATTCTTCGGGTAATTCCGATACCATTTCCCATAGTCGATTGAGTTCGCCAATGGAAGTGTATTCGTCAACCGTAAAGGGTAACTCGTAGTCATGAATGGCGTATTCCTCATATTCATCATTCAAGCCGATTTTCTCTTTGACTTCCTCAAAGTCAATGGGAAAGGTAAACCACGCACCGACCAATTCGCCCTCATTGTATTTGCCTAAATTCGCAATATAGACTTGCATATCGTCCATATATTCACGTCCTTTCTTTGTAGAGATTCAAAAATCCCTACCGCACTTCGTTTGGTGTACCATTCCTTTGCGGAACATAAGAAAACCACTTATATTCCACAAAAGAACGGTTTTATTTAAGCACCAATAATGCGATTGAATAGCTCTAGTAAAATGTCTTTTACTCCAGCAGCGTTGAAGACTAAGCCAACCGCAATAATCGCAATAATTAAAAAGCCAATCAGTTTGCTAAACTCACGCTTGAAGCCAAGATACAAGCCAATCACAACGATTGCTAAAAGCACCAGTGATTGAGCGTTTGATAGAAACCAGTTATAAAGGTTTTGTCCAAAATTCATAAAAATGTTCTCCTCTCTATATTCAATGAATTTGTATTTGAGTTATTTTTTTGTTGTTATCACGTCCTGTTCTTTTACTGACTGTTGCTTCAAAATCTGCTTGTGTCGGTCTGTCAGTTTCGCATGGTCGAGAATGTCTTTTACAACCTACGTCTGGTTGATTTCATCAAGTTTAATCGCAACCTTTAAGGTCGGGGCAACTTGATGAGATAGCCAGTTCAGCGTCCTTTGGAAGGAGTAAGGCTCTGGTTTTGTGGTTAGTTTTAATCGTTCACGATTGTTCCCAATAAACCAAGCCCATTCTTCATTCAGTTTCCAATCAGAACGAGGTTTGGAATCGTCTTTATCTACAAAACGGATATACCGATTGATAATTTTAAAGGCGGTATGCTCTGGATTGTCATAGACGAGTAAATCACGGACTGCATAATAGGCACGCTCATTTTTCAATCGAATCTCAAAACGGTTTTTTACTTCTGCGTCTTCAATGGGAATATCATTTTTCTTGTACTGCTCGTAGTCCTTTTCATAGATACAGAAATAAACTTCACTTTGTAATGAACCGATATAGAGGGTGTTTCCCATACATTCCTTTTCCTCTTTGCGTACCAGTTCGCCACTGCGATAGCTTTTAAAACTGCGGAAGACGGAGATACATTCTTCCTGTTGGCACTTTTCAGTGAGTACAGGGATATTCAAAATCCCTGTCTTATCGTTAATGGCAAGGTCAAGGCGTTTCATCACACCGCCAGCCACCAAAACGTCCATAAAGAACTCATACCAGCTTCTTTGTTGTGCCAGAAGATAGCTTTCAAATTGTCTGCACCCACGACCTTTCAATTCCACCAGAACTCCTTTGTCCAGTTCATGGGAGCAAAGGACGAATATGTCGCCTAAAGCATAATGCTCTGAATAAGAATAGAAACCATAGTCCTCATGAAGAAAATAGGACAGTTTCAGTTGTAAGATGTTTTCGACCACCTGCTGTACGTCTGTTGTCGGAAAGCGAATCCTTACATAATCAAACAGCATTTCAAGGGGAGCGTCGGGATTGAAGCGTTCCAGAGCTTCCCAAAGGGACTGCTGTAAATCCTCTGATGGCTTGACTTTTCCTGTTTCAATATCGCTTAGATACTGCCTTGTAATACCAGTCGCAACAGCTAAACGGTTTTGAGATAGTCCATAAGCCAAGCGTTTTTCTTTTAAATGCTGTAACCAAGTTTGTTCATTCAGTAAAAATCCCTCCAATCAAAAAGGCGTATGTCAACTTTTAAAGCCCATTTGACATACGCTGAAATTTTGTAAATCCCTTGTAACCAAAGGATTTTCTAATGTTTTTTTGACTGTTTCCTGTCGATTTGTACCCCCCTGTTAGATACGGGGGGTTAAGTGCTGGCGTGGCTATTGCCACACCAGCCAGCAAGATCAGTCCACACCTGCGACTTCCGCTTCGCACGTCGCCTGCGTGGACTGTCTGCTGTTGGATAACTTTTTAATTTCCTCCAAGAAATCATATCCTTTTGGTACAAGGGGAGTATAAAACTCTGATATGACACTTGTTCCTACATCAACATAGCCACGACCTTTGATTCGCTTTAAGAAGAAATCCTTTTGTACGTCACTGCCAAACATCATGCCATAGCCCATTTCAGACATACGACCTAAAGCCACTCTGAAATTAAACTGATCACGGATTCCGTCGCCTAAATATTTTGCGTCTGGACGTTGACAAGCCAGTATTAGAAAGAAGCCAGCTTGACGACCTAACATGACAATCTGTTTCAGCTTATTCATAACTGCGGTGTTTTCTTTTGTTCCCAGCATTTCCATGAAAGCGACGTATTCATCAAAGATTAAGAAGTGTGCCGGGAGACCTAAGTAAGCATAATTTTTGCCAGTCTTATAGTTCTTCATCTGCTTCATTTCCTCACTACGTTTCATCATTTCTTCATAGAATGTTTCAATGCAAGAAAGCAAGTCTTCTTTTCTATAGTAGACATTTGCCATCACAGAACCTAAGTCCGCAAGGTCAGCATTTTTCGGGTCAAGAATATACAGTTTTGAATCTGTATGAAGCAAGGCTTCAATCAGTGTCAGTATAAAGTAAGTTTTACCGCCACCTGTACCACCAGCAATCAACATATGAGGGAGCTTATCATATTCCCACCATACGTTTTTCATTAAGCGAAGTTTACCATCTTTAGCTTCTACTTCATCAATAGAAATACGACTGGCTATGGTGTCATAGAGCAAAGTATATTCCACATAGGAATCCTTTAACTCTTTATCCGTCAGCTCACAGTACAAGCCACTCTCTAATTTCTTTTCCAAGTGTAAGAGTTGGTCTTGATATTTTCCCAGCGTGATTTCCACCCGTATCTGTATCAAGCCATTTTTAAGTCGATAATACATTTTAGGGAAGTAGGTTATCTTTTCCTTTGTACGACCAGCACTATCTTTAAAGAAACCCTCTGTTTTGACCTGTTCAGATTCATACCACTTGTTTTCAAGTATCATCTTTGCCAGTTTTTGACGGTGGTAAAGTTGTTTAACCGTATCATAGCGAACCCGTTTGAATACAAACGCTACCAGCAAGCAGATAAGAATTGCGACACTGAAACTGATAATTAAATAGGGAATGTCAATCTTATCTGCTTGTGATAGGTTAAAATCCTGCCAGTTGATCTGCTGGATTGTCTTCACATGAAACAGTCCGACAACCAGCAGGAAAACAGGCAGGAGTGACGCTATCGTAAAATGAAAGACTAAATCTTTACCAGATGGGCGAATCCTTTTACCACGCTGTTTCATGCGAAAAAGTCTCCTTTCTACCTAGCGACTATTTGTCTTGTGTCGGTTCTTTCTTTGCTTGTGGTTGAGCTTTGAATGAACTAGAATCCTTTGTCAGCACAATATCGTCTGCCTTGATATACCAGTCAACATCTGCTCCTTGATAGGTGGCAGTAGCAACGGTGTCCGCAATGGGATTGATAAGTTCCACCCGTGCGTTATAATCAAACTCTTTCAAAGGCACGCTGGCAGGAATACTTACTTGAATCATGCGTCCTTGTCCTTTGGATTTTAAGTCATAGGTACGTTCCTTGATTTCATCTGAAACCGACCCGTCTTCATTTTGGATTCTCACTTCACGACGTAGAGCAGAGAATTTCAATTCTCCAAAAGTCGTGTCTTTATCTAATACAATGCCATTTGCTAATCTCATCATTTTTCCTCTCTTTCTTTATTCTTTTATCATGTCGTCAGCATGTAAAAGGTAATTTGTAAAACCACGAGTGCCGATTTTGTAGCCCTCTGCGGTAATACGTGGATTGACTAACTTCACACGTTCCTCAAAGCCGAAATGTTTTTCGCCAGCTTCAGCAGGAAGCACCACCACAATATCATCTGCTCTTTGAACATCAGAATAGAGATTATAGCTTCTTGATAAGACAGTTAGCCGTCCGTTGATTCTTCGCTGAACGACTTTATCCTCGCCAGCAAATTCTAAATTGCCGAATGTTTTTTCCATGTTGGGAATCACAAATTTAAGTTCCATATTTTTACCTATCCTTTCTTTTTTATTGGCTGAATGAATGTTTGATGGTCTTAAAGAGTGGGGAACGACCTTTTGATTCTTGATTTTTTGTTTTCATAAGTTCACTTCCTTTCAAAATCGGGTAAAAAAATAGACACCTCATTTTTTGAAGTGTCTACCTATTAAATATTCAAATTTTATTGGAAGTATCTTTATATCTTCACTTTTCAAGGATAAATCGTCGTATCAAAGCTCATTCATAAGTAGTAAATTAGTAGTAAATTGAGTGGTTTTGACCTTGATAAAGTGTGATAAGTCCAGTTTTTATGCGGATAACTAGATTTTTATGCTATTTTTACGATAAAAATATAATAATGTTTAAAAAAGTTACTTAGTTTGCTTGTGCGATTAACTTATAAGCATAGGACTTTTGAAATTCTTCTGGTCGATTGTGTCCGAGAGCACGTGATACAATTAAACAAGCCTTTCGATCAAGGACAACACCTTTTAATTCGCCTCGTAGATAAATTTTTTCTTTTTTATCTTTGATGTCTTTGGGATCTCTCGCGACAAGAAGATAAAGACGTTTTGCGTATTCTGCACGATATTTATGAGGTTTTAAAGCAGTTGGAACTTGAAACACACGCTTTTTACCAGCTAGTTTAAATTCTTCAACAAGCCTTTCTAATTCTTCTTTGTCTCGCGTAATAATCGGAATCCATCGGTCTCGTGCTCCTTTTGATTTATGCTTTTTACCAATGATTTTAAGATAGTATCGACCATCTTCACGTTGATGTAGAGAATCACCTGTAATAGCTTTTAATTCATTTTTACGTAACCCAGTGGCAGATACGATTGAGAACCAGCGATTATTTGTTTCTTCAGACATCCTGTCGTCATTAGACTTCAAACGATTATTCTTTTTGTCGGCTCTATATCGAATATCCGTTGCAACAAAAGTAGTGGAAGATACACCTAAAACTTTGGCTAATGCTGCTTTATAGGTTGACTGGGTTGGAGCAGAAAGCCCTAATTTCTTACAATGTTCTAAGTATTGATTCACTAAGTCAATCCATCCCTCAATATCGTTAGATTTATCAAGAGCTTCTAAATCTTCGGCAGTAGTTATTGAGGCAACAAAGGAAGCAAATCTGCTCCAGGAACCAGCGTAGTTATGAAGAGTTCGGTCGGTATGGATTAAATGAATGTCCTCTCCCGTTTTTTTGGATTCATTTCGCTTGATACCCTTTCCTTTTTTAAAGCGCGTGACTAGATTAGTCAATCCTTTTGATTGGACGAATTGTTTCCGACCCTCAAAAGTTGTTAGAGAATTCATCTGTTGTTTCTTAGCTTTCTCTTTAGCTTTTCGTCGTTCAGCACGACTACGTTTCTTCTTTGCCATAGTTCTTTCCTTTCTATTGTAGATTGTCCACTTTTAAAGAAGATCTTAAGAAAATTCTTAAGTTTTTTTTTAATTCAAGTTGAAGTAGTGCAGTGACTTAAGCTTATATTCACTGATGTAGTATCTTCCCTTTGCTGAGGGCGCTTCTTAATTGATGGCTAAGAAGATAACCAAGTCATTTTACAACATGACAAGTTGACTCAATTCAAATAAGATGTAGAGTTCCATCTTACAGATAAAATCTGTTGTTCTTTCTTGTTAAAAATTTTCAGTTTTAAATGCTCTGAATTTGGCGACTGAGTTAAGCTAGTTTTTTGTATTCTATTTTTAGACTTTTGTTATTTACTTTCGTTTCTCTACTTTTATTGTTTACTTTGTTTCGATCAAAAAACTTTTTTAAAACTGCTGTTGACATTACTTTTATTATCTATACATTTATATTTTTTTAGTAAATAAAATACAAAACTGGTTCTTTCCTAACCCAGCTAAAACCTGCTGTTTCCACGATAGCTACCTCCTTTTAAAACATAAAAACGTAGCTATATTAGTTACGTCTCTACTCAATCAATTATTTCTATAATATTAGTATGCCACAAAAAACAAAACAAAAAAATTAGGATAAGATTATTTTACGTTATTCACTTTTACATGGTACTGTGTGTTTAGCGTGACTTACACATACGTTTCTGTCAACGCTAAACACACAGAAAAATCAGAATCGTAAAAAATTAGAAATGAGAGAAAGAGGATAAGTACAAAAAAATTCAATAAGTGAAACAATGCGTTTTTCGTTTTTTAAAATATTTTATTTTTATAATTTGGAAAAAATGGCATACTATAATTATGATAATACTTAAGGAGGAAACCACTATGTTTCTAAAATATTATTCACTCATGAATTATATTCTCTATAAAAATCGCAGAGAATTCGAAAACTCATTTGATTGCTACCCCAAAAAGACAGTGTATGAGTTCTATATTAGGGAGTCTACAGGAGGAATGAAAATTAGACAAAAAGAACATAATGCAATTCATGTTAGCCTATTTTCTAATAATGGAAGTTATATTACACTTTACTTAAGGAATTTTACGCCAGAAGATTTGGTGGCTGTGATGAATTCATTAATCAAGCAGAAGAAAGAACTTGGATATGAGCGGTTGATTTGCTTGTTATCAGAGCTCAAAAATGATGAACGCTTAAGTTTATTGATGAAGTTATCCAAAATGAAATAAACATACTGGGACGAGTATCTCAGTGTGTTTTTGTGGTAAATTTGTCTTTAAAATAGATAAGATAGATTATTTGATAAAGCCATTGTATTAGATGATTGGTTTGCCAACAATATAACAGATGAATTATTTCATTCAGCTAGAATTGGATAAAAACGCACCAAAATTGGTGCGTTTTTATTTTTTGTGCTATAATAGAAATAAATAAAAGGAGGAGTTACATGATTGGAGAAAATATAAAAACGTTACGTAAAACACATAAATTAACGCAGCCTGAGTTTGCAAAGATTGTTGGTGTTTCTAGAAATAGTCTGAGTCGTTATGAAAATGGGACAAGTCGAGTTTCGACAGAATTAATAGATCGTATCTGCAAGAAATTTAATGTTTCGTATGTCGATATCGTGGGGGAGGAAAAAATGCTCACACCAGTAGAAGATTATCAATTAACTCTAAAAATTGAAGTGATTAAAGAACGAGGGGCGAATATCTTAGCGCAACTTTATCAATTTCAAGATGAACAAGGAATTGAATTTGATGATACTTCTAATCCTTGGGTTCTAATGAGTGATGATTTGTCTGATTTACTGAACACGAAGATTTATCTTGTGGGGACTTTTGATGAAGTAGAGCGATATAATGGTTATTTGGATGGCATTGAACGGATGCTAGAACAAGCTGCTCATCTGGTGGTGGCTTAATGAAACTAGAAGAATTTAGTCAAGATGATTTTGAACGAGCATCCAGACGACTCGTTCGTTCTTTAACTCGTGGTAAAACAACTTCGTCTCAGCCCAAGGCTATCTTGCTAGGTGGACAGAGTGGTGCTGGGAAAACAACGATTCATCGTATTAAACAAAGGGAATTTCAAGGTAATATCATTATCATTGATGGAGATAGTTATCGCTCTTTTCATCCGAACTACCTTGGCCTACAGGAAAAGTATGGCAAAGATAGTGTGGATTATACCAAAGTATTCGCGGGACAAATGGTTGAATATCTTGTAGATGAGTTGAGTAAAAAAGGTTATCATTTGTTAATCGAGGGTACCTTGAGAACAACAGAAGTTCCTAGAAAAACGGCACAATTATTGATAACTAAAGGATATCAAGTCTCACTTGCACTGATTGCGACCAAGCCAGAATTGTCCTATCTCAGTACATTGATACGTTATGAAGAGCTCTATGCTATAGATCCTCGTCAAGCTAGAGCAACTCCCAAAGCACACCATGATGGAATTGTAGAACATTTGGTTGATAACTTACGGGAATTAGAAAAAGATCAGCTCTTTGAACACATTCAAATTTACCAAAGAGATCAATCGTGTGTTTATGATTCGCAAGTAGACGAAACCTCAGGAGCAGAGGTTTTACAAGAATGCCTCTTTGGAAAATGGAGTAAGGTGGAGGAAGAGATGTTGAAAATGGGACAGGAACGGTTGAGAGAGTTAAGTATGAGAACCTCAAAATAGGAGAGAATTTTTATGTATTTAAAAAGTTTATCAATAAAAAATTATAGAAAATATGGCGAAGAGGTTCAGGTAATTAACTTCGCTCATAGCAAATGGCCAGAAATTCCAGGAGATGAAGATGAACTAGAGAAAATAAATATAACAGAAGAGTATATATCAAAAAGTTCGTCATTAATTGTAGGTAAAAATAATTCTGGTAAAAGTACAATTGTCAAATTATTGAATACACTACAAAATAGTAAATCAGGAAGTCGTAGTGTTTTTAAACATACCGATTTTAATTTAAAAATATTATCAGATTGGTATCATGAAAATATTGACAATAAATCTGAAGAAGAGATAAAAAGTATTGATAGATCTCATTTTCCTAAACTAGAGTTTCAGTTGATATTAGGAATTGATGATGGAAATGATTTGATTTCAAGTTTTGAGGATATATTAATTTTAAGTGGTATAGAGACAGTTGAAACTCATGAAAATCAAGAGATCGCTGAAGTGACTATCGATGTTAAGTATGAAGTTGTGGATGAAGTGGCATTTTTAGAAGATCTGGTTAAAATTAAGACTAGCTATTTTAATGATAGTCGACAGTACGATGAACTATATAAAAAAGAACTTCAATATCGACAATTTTTAGCTTTATTTAGCAGTAATTACTTTGTATTAAATTTTTATCCTATAGGAAGAGAGGAGCCAGCTAAAGAGTTTTCTCTATCTTCATTGTTAAAGGTGGATACAATAGAAGCGAATACGGTTAAAAATGACAAGACACTTTCGCAAGCTTACAATAAAATAGTTTCAACTTATATAAAAAATAATGATATTGAAGAGATTAATAGTTTGGTTGGTGGTATTAATTATCAAGTAAAGGGGATGGTTGATGCCAATATAAAGGATATTCTTCAAAGCGCCGTGTCTAGTATTGAATCAACTAAGAATCTAAAGATGAATTTACATCCAGATGTAACTTTAGAGAAAATTTTTGCAAATAGTATTATTTATGAGTACCAAGAGGGAAATAACAACATACCTGAGAGCCAGTTTGGTATGGGGTATACAAATTTGATGGTAATTATCGCAAAGATTGTTGATTATGTTGAGCTATACAGTGAGAAAGATATTAATGGTTCAGTAAATATTCTTTGTATTGAAGAACCAGAGTCATTTATGCATCCACAGATGCAAGAATTATTTATAAAAAATATTTCAAAAGCAATTGCGACATTACTAGGTAAAAAACAACAACTAGATACCTTTCAAATTATCATCACAACTCACTCAACCCATATTTTAAACAGTAAGATTCAATCAGGAAACACTCTAAATAATATTAGTTATCTAGGTCAAGCAGATGTAAATAATATTATAAAAAACATAAGTGATGATGCAATAGTATCTGGTAGAGATATTGACAATAAAGCTTATGAATATATCAAGAAATATTTAAGGTTAGAGGTATCAGATATTTTCTTTGCTGATGCAGTCATTTTAGTTGAGGGTGTTTCAGAAGAAACCTATTTAAGATATGAAATTGATAAACATCCAATATTGAAAAATCATCATATTAAAGTTTATAGAATTGATGGAGCGTATGCTCACCAGTTTATTAGTTTATTAGATTTGTTAGAAATTAAAACTGTTATTTTTACAGATTTGGATTTGAAAAGAAAAGAGCAAGATGAAGAGGGTAAAAAGATTGATATCCTTTCATACAATATTAATGATTTAAATATTCAATATGCAAATTCAACAGAGTGTTTGACTACAAATAGTACTCTACAATATTTTATAAAAAAAGAACTAAATGATGAAAATGCAAAATATGACAAAATTAATCCAAAGTTAATTGAAATGCTTACTGATAAAGATGAATTAGTTATTATTTGTGAAAATATTTCAATGTATTCTCAGGGCAAAATAAATGGATATTACGCGACTAGTTTTGAGGAGGCAATTGTTTTAACAAATTCAATAAATGAAGATAGAAATAAATACAAGAAATCTTTGATTAAACTTTTACAAAAAGTTCACCCAAAAATGGAATATTTTGAAGATATTGATGAAAATTCAGAATTAGCCGATAAATCCTATATGTATCAAGTAAAATTATCTGATGGAAAATCAAAGTTTTCTACTGGAATTGTATACTTATCAGTAACTGATGAGGATTTTAGTCTCAAACAACCTCAATATATTGAATCAGGTTTGAACTCACTTTGTGATTATTTTGAGGAGTAAATAATGACATATACAATTAGTCCAGAAAATAGACAAATAGAGTTAGACATTCAGAAAGATATTAATGAATGTTTAGATAACTTTGAGAGCTTTTGTTTTGATGCCGGTGCTGGAGCAGGGAAAACCTATGCATTACAAAAGTCAATTGAACATATTTTGAAGACGGAGGGAGAAAATTTAAAATTACGAAATCAAAAAATCTTATGTATCACTTACACTAATGCCGCAAAAGATGAGATTCTTAGTCGGCTTGGTAAAAATTCTGCTATACTGGTCTCTACAATCCATGAATTTCTATGGGGATTTATTTCTATTCAGCAAGAGTTACTGACTATAGAACATAAGAATAAGATAATTGATGAACTCCATACTATTGATCATAAAATAAATGAAAATTCTCTTTCTAACAGTGTTAATCTAGTTGATTTTAAAAATACGATTAATGATGATAAATTTATGAAAATTTTCTACAATACACCTAGTTCTCCTGCAGAGAATTTTAAAGCTATTATAAGAAAGCATGATGAATACTTTTCTCCCTATTTAAGTAATGTTAGTAAGTTTAGCAGTTTAGTTAAGGATATTAATAAAAAGTATAAACTCGAAATAACATTAAAGGAAATTGAAGATAAAGAATCTAAAAAAATTATTTATAATCCAGTTCAAAACCGTGATAAACTTGAAAATTATGTCATTAGTCATGATACATTATTACTTTATTGTAAAAATATAATTACTAATCAAGATATATTAAAGAGATTATTTTCAGATAGATATCCATATATCTTAATTGATGAGTACCAAGATACAGATGAAAAAGTTGTTGCTATTATTGATAGTATAAGGGAATATTCAAATTCTAGGAAAAAGTTAGTAGTAGGTTTTTTTGGTGATTCCTTACAAAATATTTATGGTTCAGGTATAGGTGTCCTGCCAAATAAAGAAAAATATAAGAGTATTGAAAAAGTTTTTAATCGCCGTTCTTCTAAGCAAATAGTAGAGTTAATTGAAAAAATTAGGAATGACGATTTTGGTCAGCAGTCTATATATACTGATTTTGATAATGGATCTTATAATTTTTATATCTCAGGTGATGATTTTAATATAGATGCTTTTTTACAGGAAAAACACCTGATTAATAATACGGCTTGTCTTCTTATGAAAAATGACGATATTTCCAAAGCAAGAGGATTTGATGAAATATTATCAGTATTGAAAAAGTTCCCTCGATTTAGTGGTGCGAACTTTGAGAATGTGTCTAATGAATTTTTACAGAAAAATTTACAGCATATGGGATGGTTTTTGAGAGAGATTTTAACTTTCATAGACTTTATTCAAAGGGCAGGGGATGATAATTCAACTGTCAGGGAGATTGTTCAGTTCGCAACTCCGCATAAATCAACACTAACATTTGCAGAGATGAAACAGTTTATTAATAGTTTGAGAGAGCTTAACTTATCAACATTGATAATTGATAAATGTATTGATGAAATTGCTAATATACAGGAACCAATCTCAGGTAATGCTATTCTAAAAAAAATATTCTTGATAGATGATACCGCCGAGAACATTTTGTTAAATATAAAGAATCGTGCTTATGATTATTTTTACTATTCTCAAGATTCGGAGGAATCAGAAAGAGAAATGACAGTTGTTGATGAATTTTTTAATCTAGATATTTCTCAATTTATCAAGTGGTATAATTATATTTTTGATGATTTAAAAAATGAAGGAATTAGCTATTACACATTGCATGGTTCAAAGGGGCTAGAATTTGATAATGTAGTTGTTGTGCTACAAGATAAATTTGCAAAAAAAGAAAATTATTGTAAGTATTTTTTTGAAAAGTATAATACTTCAATTGATTCTGATTCACAATTTCAAGAAGTTCGCAATCTTTTATACGTTGCTTTTTCAAGAGCCAAGAAAAATCTTCATGTAATTTATAAAAATAATACTCCAGAAAATTTATTAGCGAATATAAAGGATATTTTTCAAGAAATTCACAATTTAAATTCATATTAGACATATGTTTATGAAGTTCTACTCTTTCATTTTTTATGTAAGTAGAAAATTTAAGTTGGACTATACTTGTAAAGTAATTCTAGCTGATTCCTAGATAAGATTATATCATCAAACTGATTTTGAAAAAATATAAATATAAGATGTACAAAACAACAATTTAAATGGTGTGAACTTTTCGGTAAAATCTAGCTCAATTCGTGTATTTTTAGTGTAAAATTCACACCATTCAAATGAAATTTATTCAAATTAGATGAAATTCTGTTTTCTGTAAATATGGGAAAACATTGATTTTAAGCGGATATTGAAACTTATTCAAATAAAAGTGTTTCCAACCAGGTCTTAAGAAAGCTCGTAAAGCATCACAATTCTCAAAACGTTAATCAATACGATTATATCAACGTTTACAGACATTCAAGAATTATTTCTTGGATGTCTTTTTTGTTTCAAAAAATCAAAGTTCACCCCAAAATTCACCCCATATTCACCCCATCAATTTTTTAAACTACGAAAAGCAATATCACCTACAGTCTGATTGACTTTATCTTTGATATTAACGTAAGTTTTTGTAATCTCTTTATCACTATGAGTAAGAGCTTCTGAGAAGGCTTCAAGAGAAACACCTGCTTGTTTAGCAAGAGTAGCACCAGTATGTCTTAGTTTGTGTGGTGATGCTGGTGCTAATTCGGGATGTCTTCGTCTGACTGATTTCATCTTGATAAAACTTAAAATTTTTCTAATTATAACGAAGCATAGTCAAAAAGCTATGACCTCTATATTCACAAAAAAATCCAGACCAATACTAGTCCAGATTTCTTGTCTATTAAACATTCTTTTCAAAGAATGGAAGAACGGCTGTAACGGCTTTGTCAACGCAATTATTTAACTGTGAGAATCCGACGCACATAAATTTTAAATGGTGTCTCAGTCACATTTAAATTTATGAGACGCTTAGACGTTAGGCTTTCAATTTGTCAAATTTTGCTTTGACATTTGCCTTGAATTCTTCAAGTTTAGCCTTGCGTTCGGCTTTACGTTCAGCCTTCATTTGTGCACGTGCCTGGTTGTAGAGGTCTTCTTGGACTTGCAGAGCTGCTTCGATTTCGGCTACGACGGTTGCTACATCCCAACGCACGATTTGGGTGTCGTACTTGGTGAAGTAAGCATCGATGACTGCTTCGTTGTTTTCTTGCACCAAGGCGACAACGGCTGTTTCGCCGTCGATCAATTTTTGAGACACAACGTCAATCAAGCCAGCTTCTGCCGTATCAACGGTATCACCAGCAGCCAAACCATAGAGGCTGCCAATACCATAACCAAACAAGACGCCGATAGGACCACCCAAAAGCCCGATAACTGCACCGAGCAAGCCACCTTCTAGGGTTGCATCCGTCGTTGAATCTTCAAAGTCATAGCGTTCTTTTTCAACGATGTGACCGTTTTCATTTTTGACCAAGGCGATTTGAGCAACCTTGGTCGTCTGAGTTTGGCGGAAAGCCTTCAAATCCGCAAAGGACTGATAAGCTTCGCTTTCAGTGTTAAAGACTGAAACTACTAGGTTTTCCATAGTTAGTACCTCTTTTCTAAATATATACGTTCATTATAATACAGTTTCAATCACTTTTCAATCATTTTAGTGCGACATTTTAATTGATATGTCGCGTTTATCAGCGTCAAAGAACAGTTTCAGGCAGCGGTATATCTTTGCCATATCCCAGCCCAGACACTCTGGCGACTCTGAGTGATTATCAAGAAAGGCGTCCAGCAACATCTTAAAGCCTCCCGTGCAAAAAGTAAATAAATAGTGTTTTTCCTGTATGCCTGTCACACGGCTAAAAGACCGCTTGACCAAATCTTCCAGAAAATTATAGCAGATATTATGTACCAGCTCTGTGTAGCGAGTCTGATGAGCGTGCCGAATCACATCGACACTTTTATAGAATCTGCCAACTGTTTCCTTATGGTCGAATCCTTGAAAGAAGTCGCTTTATTCGTCGGTCAAGACAATTAATTTGGCTGGTGCAACTGATTCGCCAAGCTATGAACAAGCAATTATTACCTTTTGAAAGCAAAAATGGCAATTATGAAGGTGAAGCTACTCAGGTCTTAGTTCTTCTATCCAATTACTATGCAGACAAAAAACTATTTGATGAAAATACAGATGAATATGGAAATATCTTGATTTTAAAGGATTCATCCATCATTTCTAAATTATCGGCTATCCCAGATTTATTAAAAAGGGGATCTAGTAGGTAACAATAATATCGAATATATCAAAGTACGCAATATTAGGATTTCTTCAGAGGTTGAGTTAGAGTCAGATGTTGATGGGGATAAGTCGGATAATCTGCCAATAGATATAAAAATACTAGAAAACAGGCTTGAAAAAGGCTCGTAAAGCTAGCCAGTTCTCTAAACGTTAATTCGTTGCTGGACAGCAGAATACAAACGAAAACACTTTGCATCTTGCAAGGTGTTTTTTTCTATGAGAACTGGCGGTGCGCAATTAGGATAGCTCTAGCGACTTTAGTCGCATAGAGATATGCTATGCACAGTTGCCTCAAGAAAACAATGCTTCTTGGTCCACCCTGTTAGACAAGCTTCAAAACCAAGGAATCCAACAGATTTCTCTTGTAGTTACAGATGGCTTTAAGGGGCTTGAGCAGATTATCAGTCAGGCTCACCCATTAGCTAAACAACAATGTTGCTTAATTCATATTAGTCGAAATCTAGCTAGTAAAGTGAAACGAGCAGATAGAGCGGTTATTCTGGGGCAATTTATAATGATTTATCGTGCTGAAAATTTAGAAATGGCAGGACAAGCTTTAGAGGACTTTCTCGCCGAATGGAAACCAAAGTATAGGAAAGTCATGGAAAGTCTGGAGAAGACGGATAATCTTTTAACTTTTTATCAGTTTCCCTACCAGATTTGGCACAGCATGTATTCGACAAACCTCATTGAGTCTCTTAACAAAGAAATCAAACATCAAACGAAAAAGAAGGTTCTTTTTCCTAATGAGGAGGCTCTGGAACGTTACTTAGTTACGTTGTTTGAAGATTATAATTTCAAGCAAAGTCAACGAATCCATAAAGGGTTTGGTCAATGTTCTGATACACTTGAAAGCTTATTTAATTAACACTCCGTAACTCTACTTAAGTGTTTACACATAATTATTTACAGTATCAAAAAATAAAGTATATTGTTTTCATCATAATATAATTAAATATCAGTATAGAGAATTTTATCTATATATCAGATATCAGCAATTGCTTTTGCTGTCATTTTTCGCTACAATAGTTACAAGGAGGAAATAAACATGTTAAAAGAAGTATTAAACGTCGCAAAAGTTGCGAAAAAATCATCTCTCTTCTTAGGAGGGGTAGCATTTGGGACGCTTGGCTTGAAAGTCTTAGCAAGTAAAGAAGCTAAGAAAGGCTATTCTAAGGCCTTGGCTAAAGCTTACAAATTGAAAGATGGACTGGATGCATCTGTTTCTGTTGTAAAACAACACGGTGATGATGTTTTACAAGACGCTAAATATTTATACGAACAGGAAAAGAAAGAAGAACAATTAGATAGCCTGACAGGTGAATAATATGTCTTTTAAAGTGCTACACAGAGGATATCAACATATCCGATTATCGTCCTCGTTTTCACTGACCTTGGATATTCAAGATTATCTTCGTTCCTTGGCTAAAGATGAAAAAGGGATCGACTCTATTCAGTTTTATATGGATCAGCAGCACTTTACTCTACGTATGAAAGAAGGCTTCTCTGTATTAGAAAATGCAGAGGCCTTTTTAAAAAAAATTGACAAGGGGAAAGTTTCGGACTTGATGACTCTTCCCATTCGTAGAGAAGAGAGTGCTTATTCAATTGTATCGGGTGCAGCGATTAAGCGTTTGCTGTTTCGAAGTTTTGTACCCTACCCTATTCGTTATATTTGGACTTGTTATCAGGCTTTGGGTTATGTCAAAGAAGCCTATCAAACTTTAGCGCGCAAGGAACTAACCATGGAGGTCTTGGACTGTTCGGCCATTTTGTTGTCCTTGTTTATGAACCAATCCAAGACAGCTAGCAACATCATGTTTATGCTTGATTTGGGTAATCATCTGGATCAGTGGTCTTTAAAAAAAACAGCAACAGATTTGGAACAAAGCCTTCTTGCTAAAGAAAGTGATGTTTTCTTAGTGCGGGGAGACATGGTCATCAGCATCAAGAGTTCTGATGTTCAAGTAGGTGATGTATTAGTTGTCTCCCAAGGTAATGAAATCTTGTTTGACGGCCAAGTGGTTTCAGGATTAGGCATGGTCAATGAGAGTTCCTTGACTGGAGAGAGCTTCCCTGTTGAAAAGAAAGAGGGAGATTCTGTATGTGCGAATACTGTTTTGGAAACAGGAGAGTTAAGAATTCGTGTGACTGATAATCAGATAAACAGTCGTATTTTGCAACTCATCAATCTGATGAAAAAATCTGAAGAGAGTAAGAAGACAAAACAACGTCATTTTATTAGGATGGCAGACAAGGTTGTAAAATATAACTTCTTAGGTGCTGGTTTGACTTATCTGTTAACAGGTTCGTTTTCAAAAGCCATTTCCTTTTTATTGGTGGATTTTTCATGTGCTCTAAAAATATCCACACCTGTAGCCTACCTTACGGCCATAAAGGAAGGTCTAAATCGAGAAATGGTTATTAAAGATGGTGATGTATTAGAAAAATATCTGGAAGTGGATACTTTCTTGTTTGATAAAACGGGTACCATCACGACGAGTTATCCTTTGGTTGAAAAGGTTCTTCCTTTCGGAGATTATACTGAGAAAGATATTTTAAGAATAAGTGCATGTTTGGAGGAACATATCTATCATCCTATTGCCAATGCAATTGTTAAACAAGCTGAAATTGAAGGCATTGAACACGAAGAAATGCATGGCAAGCTTCAGTATGTTGCAAGCAAAGGGATTAAATCGCAAATTGATGGTCAATCGGTTGTCATTGGAAATTATGTACTAATGCAAGACGAACAGGTAAGAATTAGTTCTGAGCAGCTGGCCTTGATTGAGCAATATAAGACTCATTACAATTTATTGTTTTTGGCTTATAAGAAAGAATTAATTGGGATGTTTTGTATCCACACTCCCTTGAGAAGCGAGGCGAAAGTTGCATTGAAAAAGCTAAAGCGCCAAGGGAAAAAACTGATTCTGGCAACTGGTGATACGTTGGCTAGAACAGAAGAGTTGGTTAAAGATCTGCCATTTGACAACGTTTATACTGATTTAAAACCAGATGGTAAGTTTCAGTTGGTTCAGGAATTACAGAAAGCTGGCCGAACTATTTTGATGGTTGGAGACGGGTTAAACGACTCTGCTGCCTTGACGCTTGCAGATATTGGGGTTGTGATGAATGAAAGTGCTGATATTTCTAAGCAGATGAGTGATATTTTATTATTAGATAATCGTTTAGATTTCTTCGAGGAATTGAATTCTTTATCTGAATCGTTGCAGAAATTAATTCAAAGAAATATTCAAGAAACAGTTGTAATAAATGGAAGTTTAATTGGATTTGGGTTGTTAAATTGGTTAAGCCCATCTAATCTTTCGATATTGCACAATCTGACTACTTTAAGAATCGTCCTTCGTAGTCTTTCTATTAAAAGTAGGTAAGAGACCGAGAAGCTGAGGTTATAAAAACTAAAAGGAGTTGTCTCATTTGAGAATAACGGCTCTTTGTCAACTGTAGTGGGTTGGTGGAAAATTATACCCTGGAGAGGACCAAATTGGTTCTCTCCTTTTAAATATTGAAAAAACCATTGGCAGTGGACATACTTTAAGACTATATATTTCTGAAACTAGTTTCACAATACAAATATTGACATGCAATTATTAATTGGTGGATTTTAAGTTGACATCTACAAAGTTTAATGTTAGAATACATTCAAAAATATATTTGAATGAGGTGTTTTATGATTCAAAATATTGTTACTTCAATAATCCTGTATTCTGGGACAGCCGTAGACTTACTTATTATCCTAATGTTATTTTTTGCCAAAAGAAAAAGCAGAAAGGACATCATTAACATCTATTTAGGACAATTTCTAGGCTCTGTTAGTCTAATATTCCTAAGTTTGCTTTTTGCATTTGTCTTAAATTATATTCCTAGTAAAGAGATTTTAGGTTTACTCGGTTTGATTCCAATTTTCCTAGGCCTCAAAGTTTTGCTTTTAGGAGATTCTGATGGAGAAGCTATTGCAAAAGATGGCTTGCGAAAAGACAATAAAAACCTGATTTTTCTAGTCGCTATGATTACTTTTGCAAGTTGTGGCGCTGACAATATTGGTGTCTTTGTCCCATATTTTACCACCTTAAATTTAGCGAATTTGATAGTGACTTTACTTACTTTTCTAGTCATGATTTATCTCTTGGTTTTTTCTGCCCAAAAATTAGCACAAGTCCCTTCTGTTGGAGAAACTTTGGAAAAATATAGCAGATGGTTTATTGCCGTTGTCTATTTAGGATTGGGGATGTATATCCTGATTGAAAACAACAGCTTTGACATGCTATGGGCTGTGTTAGGCTAGGAGAAAAAATTATGAAAAAAGATAGTATCTGTCAAGTGGATGTTATAAATCAACAAAATGTTACAACCGCAACGAACTACCTTGAAAAGGAAAAAGTCCAAAAATCACTTCGCATTTTATCAAAATTTACCGATAATAAACAGATAAATATCATCTTTTATCTCCTTGCCGTCGAAGAACTCTGTGTCTGCGATATAGCCTGTTTATTAAATCTCAGTATGGCATCTGCCTCCCACCATCTTCGTAAACTAGCCAATCAAAACATCTTGGACACTAGAAGAGAGGGGAAAATTATATATTATTTTATAAAAGATGATGAAATCAGAGATTTTTTTAATCAACTAGGATAACAACTATTTTTACTACTTTTCCATGATTATAGGGAGATTATATATGAAATTTTTTGATGAAAATTACTCACAAGAAATACCTACTCGTATTAAATGTTTAAGAAAAAAGTATAATTTAAAGCAAAGCGACCTAGGTAATGCAGGTCAAGTTAGGCAAATTGAAAAGGGAGAAATTTGAAAGAATTTGTATCTTTTATTTTTTGTTTCATTTATGCCCTATGCTACTGGAATAGTTAGTAGTCATTTCATGAATCATACGGCACAGCTCTTTTATGGACTGATCGTTATTGTTTCAACGGTAGCAAACTGGTTTTTACATAAAGTAATTGATAAACCCAATATAGATCAGAAAGAATTACTTGAAGCTACCGCACAATATAGGAAGTTATTGATACCTGACCTAATAATTAAAGGAGTGGGATTGATTCTATCTTTAATTGTCTATCCTCCGATTATGATGTATAGTGTTTTAATTGCGGCATTTTACATCATAACTTTAAAAACACTATCTGAAAAAAGAGTGAATAACTAAAAAACGGTGACCAAAGTTAGGTGTATTATTTTAATGCTTAGAGACCTAAACTATTCCCCTATTTTAAAAATATTGATTCAGATTTTATGAAATTAAAAAGTAGATATTGTTCAGAAAATCCTTGATATTACGCTGTTTTTAGTCCAACTGAAATCCATACTTTCCAAACCAGGCTTGAAAAAAGCTCGTAAAGCATCACAATTTAGTAAACGTTAATTCGAAAGAATTACTGTACTTACAAAGAGCACCTTTCGGGGTGTTCTTTTTTATACTTTCTGACTAAATTGGTGCAATTGACACAGTTGTTGCGACTTTAGTCGCTTACAAATGTGGCTGCAATTTGACGAAGGCAATTGCCTCAAAACGTTAATCAATACGATACAATCAACGTTTACAGACATTCAAGAATTTTCTCTTAGATGTCTTTTTTTGTCTATCTTAATTTTACAAAATGGGTGAAAAAATATTTGTAAATAATTTATTTTAATGATATATTCTTAGTAAAAAGGGGGTGCACTATGACTGCACATGATATTTTAAACAATCCTTTCCTTAATAAGGGAACTGCCTTTACCTTAGAGGAGCGAAAGAAACTAGGCCTTATTGGTTTACTGCCACCTTATGTTCAAACGATTGAAGAACAAGCGGCGCAAACTTATGCACAAATGCAAACAAAAGCTAATGATTTGGAAAAACGTCTTTTCTTAATGGAAATTTTTAATACCAACAGGACTCTTTTCTATTACCTATTTTCTCAACATTTGGAAGAATTCAATCCAATTGTGTATGACCCAACCATTGCAGATACGATTGAAGGCTATAGTGATCTCTTTGTAGATCCACAATATGCAGGATATCTTGATATTAATCATCCTGAAAATATTGAAGCTACTTTGAAAAACGCTGCCGGGGGTCACGAGATTCGTCTCATTGTTGTAACAGATGCAGAAGGAATCCTTGGAATTGGCGACTGGGGAACAAATGGTGTTGATATTTCTGTTGGGAAATTGATGGTCTATACGGGTGCTGCTGGAATCGATCCTTCGATGGTCCTTCCTTTAGTTATCGATGCAGGGACTAACCGTGAAGAACTTCGTAACAATCCTAATTACTTAGGAAATCGTCACGAACGGGTCCGCGGAGATCGTTACTACGACTTCATTGACCAATTTGTTCAAACAGCAGAACGTCTCTTTCCTAAACTTTACCTTCACTGGGAAGACTTCGGTCGCTCGAATGCTGCTAATATTCTTGAAAAGTACCGGAAACAAATTCCGACCTTTAATGATGATATTCAAGGTACAGGAATCGTTACCTTAGGTGGAATCTTTGGTTCACTGGATATTAGTGGTGAAAAATTAACAGATCAAATTTATCTCTGCTATGGTGGTGGTACTGCGGGTGCAGGAATTGCCTCTCGTGTTCTTCGTGAAATGGTGAGTGAAGGTCTTTCCGAAGAAGAAGCTTATAAACGTTTCTTTATGGTTGATAAACAAGGTCTTCTCTTTGATGACATGGATGATTTGACACCAGAGCAAAAACCATTTGCTAAGAAACGTGCTGACTTTAGTAACGCAGACAAGTTGACTGACCTGCTTGAAGTAGTGAAGACTGTGAAGCCAACCATTCTTGTAGGAACTTCAACTCAACCTAATACCTTCACTAAAGAAATAGTAGAAGCTATGTGTGAAAATACAGAACGTCCGATGATCTTCCCTTTGTCAAATCCAACCAAGCTAGCTGAAGCTAGTGCCAAAGATTTGATTGAATGGTCAGATGGCAAAGCTTTTGTCGCAACAGGAATTCCTGCTGATACGGTTTCTTATAAAGGTGTAGACTATGTGATTGGTCAAGCAAATAATGCCTTGATTTACCCAGGGCTTGGTCTAGGTATGCTGGCTTCTGAAGCAAGTCTTTTGACGGATGAAATGATTGGAGCAGCGGCTCATTCATTGAGTGGTATTGTCAATCCAGGCCAACCAGGAGCTCCTGTCTTGCCACCATTCAAGTATGTAGCAGATGTTTCTATTAAAGTAGCAGAAGCAGTCGCTAAAAAAGCACAAGAGCAAGGTCTTGCGCGTGCTAAGGAAACAGATATGGCTAAAGCTGTTCGTGATTTGAAGTGGTATCCAGAGTATAAATAATTCATTGCTGCTGTCTACTGATAGAAATGAAAACACTCATCGCTCATCAACTCAGCAGATATTTTGACCCATTATTTAGCCATTCTCATCAATCTTGATGTGACGATGCAGGCTGTTCAAAATATTATTTTTGCCTATCCTTCTCTAGCGACAGATTTATATGGGCTTTGGGCTTAGTAATTTAGAAAGGATACCTATGTCACTTTGGTTGGACGCTTTATCCTAGCTCCTCTGATCATGCTTCTTGTATTGAAGTTCTTTGCCCCAAATATGGCAACAGTAGAATTTAAGACCTTTATGATTCAGTCCGCTACCCCAGCACTAGCTGTTCTCCCAATCCTTGCTAATCAGGGAAAAGGAGATGTGGAATTCTCTACGAATGTGGTGACTCTAAGTACAGTGCTCTTTATCATTGTTATTCCAATTCTCCAAACTTTATTAGGATAAGCGGGGTTATGGTGTGAATGAAGGTTCTGAATTAAGAAATTCCCCCGTTTATAAAATATTGATTCAAATTTTATGAAATTAATCAGTAGATATCGTTCTGAAAAGCCTTGATATTACGCTGTTTTTAGTCCAACTGAAACTCATACTTTCCAAACCAGGTCTTAAGAAAGCTCGTAAAGCTTCACAATTCTCAAAACGTTAATCAATACGATACTATCAACGTTTACAGACATTCAAGAGTATTCTCTTGGATGTCTTTTTTTGTCTACTTTAATTTTACAAATTAGTAATTGCATATAATTATTTGAAAAAATAAAAATAGTTATTTACAATAAAAGTGTAAAAGCGCTTACTCGATTATTGGGGAGGTTAATATTGTAAGATATCTGTGTTTCTTTCTTAAGATAGGAGGATTTTTAGGAAAGATAAAATGTCAGAATCAGTATATGCAAAGAATCTCAGCATTTCCGCTTCAAGTTTCAGAAAAATTATTAAATGAATTAAGCAATGATTGAAATATTAATAATGGTTTATTGGAGGTAGTTAAAAATGAAAGAAAAATATAAAGTGACTGGGCAGTTATTTTTACTCTCAAATTTACCGTTTTGTTGTTTTATTTTGAAAGATATTTCATTAGTCTATGCTAGGTTGCTATTTGTACTTTTCTTGTTTTTTACATTATATTTCTCTTATCAAATAAGCATAAAACATAATGTCATTAATCGTATTCAGAAACTAGAGTGGAACAAAGTACTTTATTGTTTAGCATTCGTTGCTTTGATGAGACTTACAGTTCATTTGTATGTAAGCATTTTTGGAGATACCCAAAATGATGCGTTATTACAAATTTTAAAAGATATTATGGGCATAGAGTTATTCAATTTTTATGGAATTTTCGTAGGACCAGTTTTAGAGGAAATAACTTTTCATGGTGCAATAATGAATTATTGCTATAATATGAGCAGGAAAGGTTTCTTCATATCAAATATATTGTTTGGATTTGTGCATTGTATGAACGAACCTAGTATTGGAATTTTTATTAGATCGATTTTACTGTATAGTTTGTTAGGCTGTATAGTATCTTACATTTATTATAGAACTAAAAGGATAGAATACTCTGTACTAATTCACATGCTTGCTAATTTTTTGGCTGTAATAGATTTTTAATTATGTATTCTAATTGTTTTTATATTTGTAATTTTATGTAAGGTTTTGCTCAAGAGACCACTAATAAATATGACTGGAGTAATGTTGGCAGCTAAAGAAATGTTCTTCAAAATAGAAAATATCCTCCGTGAGCAAGGAGTACTTGAAAAGTTTGAAGAGGAAAATTGGGAAATACTTCCTGAATAATGAAGTTAAACTGACTAAACAGGATCTTATAGATGAAAATATCGAATTATTAGTAGTAGATGGTCAGTTAAAAGGAGTCGTGAAGGATGGCAAAGGCAGTCCGAATGCAGAAATTGTTTATAATGTTAACTTGAGTAAAGCGAACGGATGAAATGACTTTATCTGATCAAGAAATAAAAAAATCCAATTCCATACTAAAAATAATATTAGAAAAAGTAAAGATGCAAGTCTGTCAATATTTTGAACATATTTTGGGATGAAAATTCGAAGGGTAAGAGAAATCAAAAAAGGAGGTTCTTATGTGTATAGTTAACCAAGTTAGGAAAATAGCAACTTATATTTGTGAAGCTTTTGAAGACTGGGGTTTGGATGATCCTGTAGAGGAAGGATACCTGGAAGATTATCAGGAAATTTCTGGAGCATCTGAGGAGGAAATTCAGGAGTTTGAGAAGAGAATTGGAATTTCTCTCCCAAATGAGCTTAAGGAAGTCTATCGCTACAAAAACGGCAGTAAATTCTTAGCAGTCCTACCCTGTGTGATTGGCCAAAGAGAAATGGCTTTCTCTTTGATGAGCCTGCAAGAGATTGAGTCAATAAAAAAATTTTTTCAAAATAGGAATGCCCTGTTGACGGAATTTCCCGACTATTTTTCGAGCCAAGATGTTGAAGAGATGCGTGATAGTAGAGTTAAACCCTATCTTTTTAATAAAAAATGGCTTCCTTTTGCGGAATATTGCGATTCTTGTTATCTCATGCTCGATTTTGATCCAGACCAGGAGGGGCAAGAAGGGCAGATAATCTGTTACATTCATGACCCTGATGAAATTATCTATGTGGCAGAAAGTTTTACGGAGCTGATTGAAGGGATAATGGAAGTGATCGTATGAAAGAGGGCAGTATGTTGTCCCAAATGTTTCAGATTGGTTTGAGAGAATGAAGCAAAATAGTCGTGGGGACCTGCAATTACTTTGCTCTATTTCAGTAAAAGCCCGAAGTGGTGTTTGATTGAATGGCAACCACTGCACTCTAAACGTTCATTCAAAAGAATTACAATATTTACAAAGAGCACATTTCGAGGTGTTCTTTTTCCTACACCCAAATTAAATCAAAGATAAACAAAAACCACCCCATCTTCCCCAGTCAAATAGGACTGCAGAAAATAGGGTGGTTTTAGAACGTTAAAAATTAGTTATCGTCTTTGTGAAAGATGTTTTTCACACCGTTGATAGCTCCTTCAACAGCCTCTTTTGCATCTTCAGCAACTTCTTTAGCTTTTGATGCAACTTTTTCAGCAACGCCTTCAGCTTCTGTTTTTGTGTCGCCGGTTACTTTACCGAGACCTTCCTTAACAGAACCTTTAACTTGGTTTAATTTATCTTCTAATGACATAGCGCCACCTCCGTTAAGTAAATAGTTTTTTAATCTGAGTTCAAGACAGTTCATTTAAAAAATTAAAACTATTTAGTTCAGATTAATATAAGTATATACCCTCTGAAATGGAAAGTCAAATATTCGCTACGGTATTCTGAAAGTTGGAGTGAGTCCTTACGATATCGTGAAAAAGAGGGATGAACAAGTCACTGCCTTCTTTTCTAATTGAAGAACCATCAGTCTTCAGCTATTTCAAAACAAAATCGTCCAGATGATTAAGGGATAATATATTGTAGAATCGTCAGGCTAGAAAATCTAAACGGTTGTTTTCTCCTATCAAAGCGGAGTAAATAACAAAAGAAGATGCCACTTTCTGTTCAAAAAGGAACAATTGAGGGCTACCTTGTCTACAAGTTTTTCCATGTGTTATACTTGTATATAATTGAATGGAAGAATGATATTGGAGAAAAGATGATATGAAATATGCCAAACATGGAGTCGCTTTACTGTTCCTGTTATATCTATTTGTTTTTGGGATCGAAGGTCTTGGTATCTACCTAACTGAAGTTTTCAATGGTGATGTAAGTTTTCTTTATTTCATCTATTTGATTCTCTACTCTTTGCTTCTCATTGGCATTTTATTGTGGTTCAAAAGACAGAAGATAGTCGTCCGTTCAAATATACAGAAATGGAAGTGGCACTATCTGGGGTATTTTGCTCTGGTGCTCTTGTGGTTCTTTGTTGAAAGATGGGTGCTGCAAACTTTTCAGGATTCGCTGGTTCCTGTCGTTCATCAAACCAAATTGCCATCCTCTATTTATCTAAATGGCCCCGGTATTTCGGGTACTCTGTTTTTTGTCCTGGCAACCATTACTTCTCCTATGATAGAAGAAATCATTTTTAGAGGCTATCTGATGAATGTCTTCTTTAAAGAAAGTAAGTTTCATTTAGACGTTTTGCTTTCGGGCTTTCTCTTTGCGGCCTTTCATCTGATCCATCAATATCGGGATCCTGTAACCTTTTCTCTTTATTTCTGTTCAGGGCTCTTCTTCGCAGCTATCTACAAGAAACACAAAGATATCCGTTTACCAATTTTCTTACATGCCTTTAGCAATTTTCTCACTTTTTGGAAACCAATCTGGATATTCATCTTCAATTATATCTACTGGCATTTTCTTGTTAAATAACCTTGTCTCTGTGGCCGGGCGTGAAATGGGAGTTAGAGGTTGGAGTTGTTTAATGAAACTAGGATCACTTTTTAAAAGTGATCTTATTTTCGTTTAAGGGGTGGTATAATGAAAGTATACTCAAGGTGAGACAATTGATTTATTTACAGAAAAGAAGTTTTAAAATGAAAACGATGATAAAAACCTATCCTGTTATCAGTACGATAGCTCTAATCTGTTTGTTGCTCGGTTTATTGACTTCCTTTTATGGGAATGCTATGTATGACCTATTGGCTTTTCATTCGAAGCCGGTGTATGGTTGGCAATATGTCAGTGGGACCCTGATGCATGGCAGTAAAGGAGCTCCTGTCTGGTTTTTATGGGTTCATTTGATTTTAAACGGACTCATGATCCTTCCCTTCGGTGGACTGCTAGAAAGAAAAAGAGGCTCCATACAAGTCTTAATCGTTTTTGTGACGGCGACAGTCCTCTCTTCCATCGTTTTTCACTTCTTAACACGCGAGCAGGACATTCAGGCAACAGGGATCTCTGCCGTCGGCTATGCCTTTGTGACCGGAGGGATTATGCTCCTGCCAAACGTGTGGAAAGAATTATCACGCACCGTAAAATGGTTTTATCTATTCTTAATTTTTCTATCTGGTCTCATGCTCTTACCAGTAATCACCGGATGGATCTCAACGCTATTGCATCTTTCAGGGATTGTGAGTTATCTATTGGTCTTTATCGGAAGTAAAAGCTTGAAGGGGAGAGGTAGCAATTAAGCCGACTATTGAGCTAGGTTTTCATCCTGTTTCCTTGACTCTTCCTCTACCAGGCCGTATAATACTCTATATCAATGAAAAAATCACCTTTTGTCATTGTGCAAAGGGTGTTTTTATAACGGTAAATGGGAGACACAATGGGATACATTTCTACAATCAAAACAGCTGTTCAGCTCTTTCCTTTCCTGGCCTTTTTGCTGACCTTGCCCTACATGATTTTGAATTATCGAAAATATGGCTCGGTCAATAAATTGCGGGTGCTGATTTTCTATTCTTTTATGCTTTACTTGATGACGGTCTATCTCTTGGTAGTCTTGCCTCTGCCAGATCCGAGTAAGATCCATACTAGCTACTCGGAAATGGTCAATCTCCATCCCTTTGCTTTTGTGGTGGATTTTTTCAAGGAGAGCCCCTTTGATCTAGCGCAGACTGGTACTTGGCTTCAGGCTATCAAGCATCCAACTTTTTATGTACCAGCTTTTAATGTCCTAATGTTGATTCCTTTTGGGATGTATCTACGTTATTATTTCAAGTGTGGTTTTAAGAAAACGATTCTCCTAACAGCCCTCTTTAGTCTCTTTTTGGAGCTGACCCAGTTATCAGGTCTCTACTTTCTGTATCCGGGCCCTTACCGCCTAGCAGATGTCGATGATATTATTCAAAATACCACTGGTGGTGGAGTGGGCTACTTGCTTGGTTGGTTCCTGGTTTGGTTATTGCCAACACGAGATGAGATTGACGAGCATTCTTTCCGAGTAGGGACGAAAGTATCTGGTTTCCGGATGGGTCTTGCTTTCTTGATTGACTTTGTGATGCTATCCTTGCTTTATGCGGTAATCGAGCGTTTAGAGATGATTCCCTATGTAGCGGTTTTGGTGCTTTACTTTAGTTTGCTTCCCTTGTGGCGGGGCAAAACCTTGGGAATGGCTTTGGTAAAATTCCGCTTGCGTTTTGACAAGCAAAAATGGCTTCGTACCATCTGGCGAGGAATCCTAGTGGTAGGCTATTTCTACTGGATTCCCCAAGGGTTGTTCTATTTGATCTCGCTTTTGAATCAGGATTTGACGGACAATTCCCTTTTGACTCTATCTATGATTTTATTACTCTTCTTTGTGCTCTTATTGTACCTGATCCTCACCCTTGCCATCATCTTGCTCAGTCGTCGCTTTCCCTTTGACCGTCTAGCTGGAGCCGAGTATGAGAGTACCGTGCGCGTGAAGGAAGGGATCCTAAAAGATTGAATAGTCGATAGAGAGGTTGGATGTAGATCCAGCCTTTATTTTTTATACACGCGGAAAATATCCAAACGTTCCCAGTTGAGAAGGGCGATTTTAAGGCGATTATGCTACAATGGAAGCAAATAGATAGAATGGAGCAGTGAAATGAAAGCAATTATTACAGTCGTTGGTAAAGACCAAAAAGGAATCGTAGCGGGTGTTGCAACGAAAGTGGCAGAATTAGGACTCAATATCGATGATATCTCTCAAACGGTATTGGATGAATACTTTACCATGATGGCGGTCGTATCATCCGATGAGAAAAAAGATTTCACCCAGCTTCGTTCAGAGTTAGAAGAATTCGGTCAGTCTCTTCATGTGAAAATCAATATCCAAAGCGCAGCGATTTTTGATGCCATGCACAATTTATAAGATAGGGGTTGAGAATTTATGGACATTAAACAGGTAACAGAAACCATTGCCATGATTGAGGAGCAGAACTTCGATGTTCGGACTATCACCATGGGGATTTCGCTTCTAGATTGTATTGATCCGGATATCGAAAAGGCGGCAGAAAAAGTCTACAATAAGATTGTGACAAAGGCCAAAGATTTGGTGGCTGTTGGGGATGAGATTGCGGCAGAACTTGGCATTCCCATTGTGAATAAGCGGGTTTCGGTCACTCCGATTTCTATTATCGGAGCCGCAACCAATGCGACAGACTATGTACCCTTTGCCAAGGCGCTGGATCGTGCAGCGAAGGAAGTTGGGGTTAACTTTATCGGTGGCTTCTCAGCTCTGGTTCAAAAAGGCTACCAAAAAGGGGATGAAATCCTCATTAATTCGATTCCTCGTGCCCTTGCGGAGACAGATTTTGTCTGCTCTTCAGTCAATATCGGATCGACCAAGACAGGGATCAATATGACCGCTGTCCGAGACATGGGGCGCATCATTAAAGAAGCTTCCCAAGCAGATCCAATGGGACCAGGTAAACTCGTTGTCTTTGCTAATGCGGTAGAAGATAATCCCTTTATGGCGGGAGCCTTCCACGGTGTCGGTGAAGCCGATGTCGTCATCAACGTTGGGGTTTCAGGACCTGGTGTCGTCCAACGGGCCATTGAAAAAGTTCCCGGAGCAAGCTTTGATGTATTGGCTGAAACAGTCAAGAAGACAGCCTTCAAGATTACCCGTGTCGGTCAATTAGTCGGTCAAATGGCTAGTGAACGTCTCGGTGTTGAGTTTGGAATTGTCGACTTGTCTCTTGCTCCAACGCCAGCTGTTGGGGATTCGGTTGCCCGTGTCCTTGAAGCCATGGGGCTTGAAGTGGTCGGAACTCATGGAACTACCGCAGCCCTTGCCCTGCTTAATGACCAAGTAAAAAAAGGTGGCATCATGGCTTGTAATCAAGTCGGTGGTTTGTCAGGTGCCTTCATTCCGGTCTCAGAGGATGAGGGGATGATTGCCGCGGTCCAATCCGGTCATATCAACCTGGAAAAATTGGAAGCCATGACAGCTATCTGTTCCGTCGGTTTGGATATGATTGCCATCCCAGCTGATACTCCAGATTCGACCATTGCGGCCATGATTGCCGACGAAGCAGCTATCGGCGTTATCAACCAAAAGACAACAGCGGTTCGGATCATTCCTTATGGAAAAGAAGGTGATATGTTAGAGCTCGGAGGACTTCTTGGGTCTGCTCCGGTAATGAAGGTCAACAAGGCCTCGTCAGCTGACTTTATTGCCCGTGGTGGTCAAATTCCGGCCCCAGTTCATAGTTTTAAAAATTAAAAGAAAGCCTTGGGGCACTTCGCGTGTTCGGGGCTTTTAATGTTGGCTGGAGAAGTGAAGGTGAATCGAGAGGTCATCGCTGCCAGTTTCCTTATAAAAAATGATATAATAGAAGGACGTAAAAGGAGATCACATGGCGAAAACAAGATTATTTATTATTCGGCATGGAAAAACCATGTTTAATACGATAGGTCGTGCCCAAGGTTGGTCGGATACACCTTTAACTGCTCAAGGAGAAGAAGGCATCCGTGAATTGGGGGTTGGTTTGAGAGAATCTGGTTTAGACTTTGTCCGTGCTGTTTCCAGCGATTCAGGTCGCGCCATTCAAACCATGGGAATTGTTTTAGACGAGCTTGGGCTCACAGATCAGATTCCTTATACTTTCAACAAAAAGATCCGGGAATGGTGTTTTGGAAGTTTTGATGGTGCCTACGGAGGGGAACTTTTCCGTGGAGTCGTTCCTCGGGTTCTAGATATTGAAGACTACAAGAAACTCAGTCTGGAAGAGCTAGCGAATGGGATTTACCAAGTAGATACAGCTGGTTGGGCTGAACCATGGGATGTGTTGAAAAAACGGATTGTAGATGGCTTTGAGGAGATTGCCAAGGAAGTTGAAGCCAAGGGTGGTGGAAATGCCTTGGTTGTTAGTCACAGCATGACCATCGGATCCTTTGTTTGTATTTTGAATCCAGAGATTGAGTTGGATCCAAGGGTTGAAAATGGTAGTGTCACCTTGGTAGAATACGAAAATGGACAATTTTCAATCCAGACCATCGGAGATGAGTCTTATCGCAAACTGGGTGCTAACTGGTTAGCAGCCCACTCAGAAGAACTTGGTTTGAAAAAATAAGAAACCTTATATAAGAAGAAAACAATTGCAGGAGGATAAAAATGGCAAAGACAAAATTGTATATTGCCCGTCATGGAAAAACCATGTTTAATACCATTGGTCGCGCCCAAGGTTGGTCTGATAGTCCCTTGACAGAAGCTGGGGAACGAGGGATTCATGAATTGGGGATTGGTCTACGTGAAGCCGGGATTCAGTTCCAACAAGCCGTGTCCAGCGACTCCGGTCGAACCATTCAAACCATGGGGATTGTGCTAGAAGAATTAGGGTTAACGGGTAAGATTCCTTACCGTTATGATAAGCGCATCCGCGAATGGTGCTTTGGAAGTTTTGATGGAGCCTATGACGGGGAACTCTTTTTGGGGGTTCTACCACGTGTCTTTCGGGTTGATGACTTCCATCATTTGAGCTTGATGGAGTTGGCCGAAGGGATTGTCGAAGTGGATACAGCCGGCTGGGCAGAGTCCTGGGAAACTCTTCGTGACCGCATTTTGGATGGCTTTACGACGATTGCCAAGGATGTCGAGTCTAAGGGTGGCGGGAATGCCATCGTGGTCAGTCATGGGATGACCATCAGTACCTTGATTTACCTGATTGATCCAAAAGCCTTTAAAGAATTGGTCTTGGACAATGGTAGTGTGACTGTTATTGAGTATGAAGATGGCCAATTTAAACTAGAAGCAGTTGGAGATCTGTCATACCGCCAGGTTGGAGCAAAATGGTTAGAGGGAAATCATGACTAAATATAAACTTGCCAAGAAAAGAGAAAAGAAAGTTAGCTGGATCGTACTCTGCTGTTTAGGCATCTGTCTAATTGGAGCAGGAGTGGGTATTTTCTATTTGAAACCTCAATGGCTTCATATGGGCTCTGTTGAAGATAAAAAAGTAGAAACAAGCATTCCAAAAAAGGTTGAGAAAAAGGAAGAAAAACCTAAAACAGATCTTCCCCAAGTTTCTAGTAAGGATTGGAACCTAGTCCTGGTCAACCGAGACAACAAGTTAGCCGAGCTGAATCCTCAGTTAGTCGACGTTGAAGAAATCAAGGTGGATAGTCGGATTGCAGAACAAACCAAACAATTTTTAGCGGCGGCAAGGGCAGTTGCTCCTGAGGAGTCCTTGATTTCCGGTTATCGAAGTGTGGAGGAGCAAACAGAGCTTTACAATGAGCGGGTAGCACAGTTGGAAGCTACTGGTCTTTCTCATGAAGAAGCAGAACGTCAGGCACAAGCTCAGGTACAGGTTCCAGGAGCTAGTGAGCACCAGACGGGTCTTGCAATTGATATGAGTGCCCCAAATGGGCTGTCCGAAGAGGTAGTACAACAAATTATTGCCTTGGCGCCACAATATGGGTTTGTTCTCCGTTATCCAGAAGGGAAAAACGCGATCACGGGTGTAGACTATGAAAACTGGCACTTCCGCTACGTCGGTGTAGAAAATGCCCAGTATATGGTCAAGCACCAACTGGTCTTAGAAGAATACATTCAAAAGCTGAAAGAAGCAGGTTTATAGTTTTTTTGGCCTAGTATCGGTCTTAAGAATGATTTTTAGCACTCTTTAAAAAAGAGTGCTAATTTTTTGGATTTTTTTCTTGACTTTCTTTTGAGAGAGTGTATAATAGAATCATGGTTTAGCACTTGAGTGTTTAGAGTGCTAAATACGAAAGAGAGGTGAGGTCATGGTTACAGAACGTCAAAATGAGATTCTCAATCTTGTCGTCGATATCTTTACCAAGACCCACGAACCGGTCGGCTCAAAAGCGCTACAAGATGTCATTCAATCCAGTAGTGCGACCATCCGAAACGATATGGCTGCCCTCGAAAAGCAAGGGTTGCTAGAGAAAGCCCATACTTCGAGTGGCCGAATGCCTAGCCGAGCTGGTTTCCAATATTTCGTTCAGAACTCGCTCGATCTAGAGTTGATTGATGAACAAGATGTCTACCAGGTGGTGAAAGCCTTTGATTTCGAAGCCTTTAAGTTAGATGATATCTTGGATGCTACGGCCAAGTTATTAGCCCAGATGACGGGCTACACCGCAGTGATTCAGGATGTGGAGCCGACACGGCAGCGCTTGACGGGTTTTGAGATTGTTCCATTATCCAACCACGATGCCTTAGCGGTGTTGACCTTGGATGAATCAAAGCCTGTCACCGTACAATTTGCCATTCCAAAGAATTTCTTAACCAGTGACTTGGAAATCTTCCATCAGCTGGTTCAAGAACGCTTCATTGGAAATACGGTCTTGGATATCCACTACCGCTTGCGGACGGAGATTCCACAGATTGTACAGCGCTACTTCAAAACGACAGACAATGTCTTGGATCTATTCGATTACGTCTTCTCGCAACTGTTTCAAGAACTGGTCTTTGTAGAAGGAAAGGTTTCATCTTTGAGTTATGCCGATCTTCAGACCTATCAGTTCTTAGATAATCCCCAACACGTAGCCTTGGAGTTACGAGGGGGAATGCCAGAAGACCAAATGACCCAGATCCTGGTTGCGGAATCCCAAGAAAAGGCCTTGAAAAATGTGACGGTGATTAGTCACAAGTTCTTGGTTCCTTATCGTGGGATGGCCCTCATGCATGTAATCGGTCCCGTAGAGATGGATTACAGGCGTGTGATTAGTCTGGTCAATGTTATCGGCCGAGTGTTGGTCATGAAGTTAACGGATTACTACCGTTACCTCAACAGCAACCATTATGAAGTAAATTAAGACCAAATGAAAGGGGTGTATGCCTTGACAGAAGATATTAAAAAAGAAGACGTGAAAGAAGAGGAAGTTGCCAAAGCTACTGAAGAAGTTGTGGAGGAGTCCAACCAACCTTCTGAGTTAGAAGAAGCACAAGCGCGTGCCGAGGAATTTGAAAATAAATACCTTCGTGCTCATGCAGAAATGCAAAACATTCAGCGCCGTGCCAATGAAGAACGTCAACAATTACAAAAATACCGTAGCCAAGATTTGGCAAAAGCAATCTTACCATCACTTGACAACCTCGAACGTGCCCTTGCCGTCGAAGGATTGACAGATGATGTGAAGAAGGGCTTGGAAATGGTCCAAGAAAGTTTGGTACATGCTCTGAAAGAAGAAGGAATTGAAGAAATTCCAGCGGACGGAGCCTTTGACCATAACTACCACATGGCTATCCAAACCTTGCCTGCAGATGATGAACATCCAGCAGACACCATCGCACAAGTCTTCCAAAAAGGCTACAAACTCCATGACCGCATCCTAAGACCGGCTATGGTAGTTGTTTACAACTAGGATACCTTGTCCGAAACGACACTAAACTATGAAAGAAAGATAAGATGCAAGCCGGAGGCTTGCAAGGAAGATATTTCCCGCCGTAGTGAAAGTTTCAGTAGCTTGTGCTACTGAAACAGGGGATTTTTGAGACAGTAGGCTCAAAAATAAGTGATGAAATCCCGAAGGGAGTTGCTCACGTCCCCACCACTTAAGGGAAATATCAAAAAAAGAAGAAAAAATCAACAAGGAGAAAAACATATGTCTAAAATTATCGGTATTGACTTAGGTACAACAAACTCAGCAGTAGCAGTTCTTGAAGGAACTGAATCAAAAATCATCGCAAACCCAGAAGGAAACCGCACAACTCCATCTGTAGTGTCATTCAAAAACGGTGAAATCATCGTTGGTGACGCTGCAAAACGTCAAGCAGTAACAAACCCAGATACAGTGATCTCTATCAAATCTAAGATGGGTACTTCTGAAAAGGTTTCTGCCAACGGTAAAGAATACACTCCACAAGAAATCTCAGCAATGATTCTTCAATACTTGAAAGGTTACGCTGAAGAATACCTTGGTGAAAAAGTAACGAAGGCTGTTATTACAGTTCCAGCTTACTTTAACGATGCTCAACGTCAAGCAACTAAAGACGCTGGTAAAATCGCTGGTCTTGAAGTAGAACGTATCGTCAACGAACCAACTGCAGCAGCCCTTGCTTACGGTTTGGACAAGACAGATAAAGAAGAAAAAATCTTAGTATTCGACCTTGGTGGTGGTACATTTGACGTATCTATCCTTGAATTAGGCGACGGTGTCTTTGATGTATTGGCAACTGCAGGGGATAACAAACTCGGTGGTGACGACTTTGACCAAAAAATCATCGACCACTTGGTTGCAGAATTCAAGAAAGAAAACGGCATTGACTTGTCAACAGACAAGATGGCCCTTCAACGTTTGAAAGATGCAGCTGAAAAAGCGAAGAAAGACCTTTCTGGTGTAACTTCAACACAAATCAGCTTGCCATTCATCACTGCTGGTGAAGCTGGACCTCTTCACTTGGAAATGACTTTGACTCGTGCCAAATTTGACGATTTGACTCGTGATCTTGTAGAACGTACTAAAGTTCCAGTTCGTCAAGCTCTTTCTGATGCAGGCTTGAGCTTGTCAGAAATCGATGAAGTCATCCTTGTTGGTGGTTCAACTCGTATCCCAGCCGTTGTAGAAGCTGTTAAGGCTGAAACTGGTAAAGAACCAAACAAATCAGTGAACCCTGATGAAGTTGTTGCCATGGGTGCTGCGATCCAAGGTGGTGTGATCACTGGTGATGTGAAAGACGTTGTCCTTCTTGACGTAACACCATTGTCACTTGGTATCGAAACAATGGGTGGAGTCTTCACAAAATTGATCGACCGTAACACAACTATTCCAACATCTAAATCACAAGTCTTCTCAACTGCAGCAGACAACCAACCAGCCGTTGATATCCACGTTCTTCAAGGTGAACGCCCAATGGCAGCAGATAACAAGACTCTTGGACGTTTCCAATTGACAGATATCCCAGCTGCACCTCGTGGTATCCCACAAATCGAAGTAACATTTGACATCGACAAGAACGGTATCGTATCTGTTAAAGCCAAAGACCTTGGAACTCAAAAAGAACAAACAATTGTTATCCAATCAAACTCAGGTTTGACAGACGAAGAAATCGATCGCATGATGAAAGATGCAGAAGCAAACGCTGAAGCAGATAAAAAACGTAAAGAAGAAGTAGACCTTCGTAACGAAGTAGACCAAGCAATCTTTGCGACTGAAAAGACAATCAAAGAAACTGAAGGTAAAGGCTTCGATGCAGAACGTGATGCAGCACAAGCTGCCCTTGATGAGCTTAAGAAAGCCCAAGAAGATAACAACTTGGACGAAATGAAAGCAAAACTTGAAGCCTTGAACGAAAAAGCTCAAGGACTTGCTGTGAAACTCTACGAACAAGCTGCAGCAGCACAACAAGCCCAAGCAGGAGCAGAAGGCGAACAAGCAACAGGAAACGCAGGCGATGACGTCGTAGACGGAGAGTTTACTGAAAAGTAAAACAATCCAGTGGATTGTTTTAGCGGAACCTCCTGAAATAAAGAAAGGTTCCGAGATTTTAGGATTCCTTTAATCCGAAACTCAATTCAGCATTACTAGTTTGATTTTTAAAACTTAAACTAGTAAGTATAGGAAGAAATCCAGAGGTTGCAACCCAGCCTCTGTTTTTCGGTAAAATAGAGGATGTTGCGTATGAAAAAAGTACTTTGTATCATTTATCCTAATTTTTCTCTTTATGAGATAACCGCTTTAACAAGTACTTTAGCTCTGTCTTTTGACGTCACGATTGATTATGTCGCTTCAGATCATTCGATAGTGGTCTCTGAGGATGGTTTGCCCTGTCAACCGACCAAAACACTAGATCAGATCCGTATAGAAGAGTATTCTTGTGTGATTTTGCCAGGAATGGTAAACATAGGACCTGCCCTACAGGATGAGAAATTGATTTCGTTCTTGAGGAACCTTGGTGAGCAAGATATCCTCATTGCCGCCATTTCTTCAGCGCCTCTTTTATTGGCGAAAGCAGGCTTGTTGAAGGATACGAAATTTACAGGTGGAATTTGGCAAAACTTCTTTGACTATTTTGAATTTCTTCCACGTGAAAATTTCCAACCGAAAGTTCTTGTGCAAGATAAACAAATCATTACGACTATTGGTTTTGCGCATCAAGAGTTTGCAAGGAAAGTGATTCTAAGTTTAGGGTTGGCAGAGAATACGGATAACTATTTTAAAGAACAGAACGAGTACGCTGAAGAGGATTTGATATTTACTCTATCAGACCAAGAATTTGAACAAGTGAAGCGAAGTATAGAAAACATCCTCTAAAGATTTACTTATAAATTATAGAAAGGAACAAAGGTGTTCGCAACTGAACACGGGCTACGGACGGTGCCAAAAAGATAGTTTTTTCTAGGACGCGAGCGTCCGTCGTCAAAACTCCTATTTTGGCTGTGTCCGTTTAACGCCCTTTGTATCTTGAATTATGAACAATACTGAATTTTATGACCGTTTGGGCGTTTCAAAGAATGCATCTCAAGATGAGATCAAGAAAGCCTATCGGAAATTATCTAAAAAATATCACCCAGATATCAACAAGGAGCCTGGTGCTGAGGAAAAGTACAAGGAAGTTCAAGAAGCTTATGAGACTTTGAGCGACGAACAAAAGCGGGTAGCCTATGACCAATACGGTGCTGCAGGAGCCAACGGTGGTTTTGGCGGCTTTGGTGGTGGAGCTGGTGGTTTCGGTGGTTTTGATGGCACTGGCTTTGGTGGCTTTGAAGACATTTTCTCAAGCTTCTTTGGAGGTGGTGGTACGAGCCGTAATCCGAATGCTCCACGTCAGGGAGATGATCTTCAGTACCGCGTAAACCTCAAGTTTGAAGAAGCCATCTTTGGAACTGAGAAGGAAGTGAAGTACCATCGGGAAGCCAGCTGTCGGACATGTGATGGCACTGGAGCTAAACCAGGAACAAGCCCAGTAACTTGTGGACGCTGTCATGGTTCTGGGGTTATCAATGTGGATACGCAAACCCCGCTTGGGATGATGCGCCGTCAAATCACCTGTGATGTCTGTCATGGACGTGGTAAAGAAATTAAAGATCCTTGTACAACCTGTCATGGGACTGGTCACGAGAAGCAAGCCCACAGTGTCAATGTGAAAATCCCTGCTGGGGTTGAAACAGGTCAACAAATCCGCCTCTCTGGTCAAGGAGAAGCTGGATTTAATGGAGGGCCATACGGAGATCTCTACGTGGTGGTCAACGTTGAGCCGAGCGACAAATTTGAGCGTGATGGATCAACCATCTACTATAAATTGAACTTGAACGTTGTTCAGGCTGCTCTTGGGGATACGGTCCATGTTCCAACGGTTCACGGCGATGTTGACTTGGTCATCCCTGAAGGAACCCAGACAGGTAAGAAATTCCGTCTCCGCGGTAAAGGAGCACCAAGCTTGCGTGGTGGCTCTGTAGGAGATCAATATGTATCTGTTAATGTGGTGACACCTACAGGTCTAAATGACAAGCAAAAAGAAGCTCTTCGTGCATTTGCGGAAGCTGGTGATATCAAGGTAAATCCAAAGAAAAAAGGCTTCTTTGACAAGATGAAAGATGCCTTGGATGATTTATAAAAATAAAAGAAGATTTGGTTTTTCCAATCTTCTTTTTTTATCAAGAAAAACACCTCCGAAACCAGGGGTTCAGAGGTGTGGCAAAAGAATCAAATTAAACAAGACCTTGGGCAATCATCGCATTTGCGACATTTTCAAAGGCTGCGATATTGGCACCCGCAAGGTAATCTTTACCGAGACCATAGGTTTCTGCAGTTGTTTTAGCAGTGTTGAAGATGTTGGTCATGATGTCTTTCAAACGTCCATCCACTTCTTCACGTGTCCATGAAAGACGGAGGCTGTTTTGGCTCATTTCAAGAGCAGATACAGCAACCCCACCAGCATTGGCAGCTTTAGCAGGTCCGTAAAGGATGCCGTTTTCTTTGTAGACTTTGATCGCATCAAGGTCGCTAGGCATGTTGGCTCCTTCAGAAACAACTTTTACCCCTTGAGCAACCAAGCGTTTCGCTGCTTCACCGTTGATCTCGTTTTGAGTTGCACATGGAAGAGCGATATCATAGTTACCAGCGTAAGTCCATACAGATCCTTCGTAGTAAGTAGCAGTTGGTTTTTCAGCAGCATACTCAGTCAAACGAGCACGACGTTTTTCTTTGACGTCTGTAAGAAGGTTGAAGTCAATACCGTTTTCGTCGATCACGTAACCATTTGAGTCAGATACAGAGATAACAGTTGCACCAAGTTCAGTTGCTTTTTGAAGAGCGTATTGGGCAACGTTACCAGAACCTGAGATTACGACTTTCTTACCAGCAAAGCTGTCGCCGTTGGCCTTGAGCATTTCTTCCGTATAGTAAACCAAACCATAACCAGTTGCTTCTGGACGGATCAAGCTACCACCGAAACCAAGAGGTTTACCAGTCAAGACACCGGCATCAAATTGGCGAAGACGTTTGTATTGTCCGTAAAGGTAACCAATCTCACGTCCACCAACCCCGATATCACCAGCTGGGACATCAAGAGAAGGACCGATGTGTTTTTGCAATTCAGTCATGAAGCTTTGGCAGAAACGCATCACTTCAGCATCTGTTTTCCCTTTAGGATCGAAGTCAGATCCACCTTTACCACCACCGATAGGAAGACCAGTCAAAACGTTTTTGAAGATTTGTTCGAAGCCGAGGAATTTCAAAATCCCTTGGTTAACTGTTGGGTGGAAACGAAGTCCGCCTTTATATGGTCCAACAGCTGAGTTAAATTGAACACGGTAACCACGGTTAACTTGAACCTTTCCATCACGGTCAACCCAAGGAACACGGAAGCTAATCACGCGCTCAGGCTCAGTGATACGTGCCAAGATGTTTTCTTCGATATATTCTGGATGTTTTTCAAATACAGGTTCCAAAGTGCTAAGGAACTCTTCAACAGCTTGAAGGAATTCCGCTTCATGGCCGTTGCGAGCTTTTACGGTTTCGAAAGTGCTTTGGATATATTCTTTTGCAGTTGTCATCATGTTTCTCCTTTTTTCATTGAAACGAATTCCAGCAGGTTAGCGAACTTACTGGTATATGGAGGCACTGCTGAAAGCAATGTCATGTTTTATTACGTCGATAATTATAGCAGACTTTTTTTGACTTGTAAAGAAAAAAGTTGAATTTTCTGAAAATTTTCACAACTGCCTATGAAGTGGGAAAAAATGGATGCGAAAGGACGATAGGATTGGAAAAATGTCTGATTTTTCCTCTCTATATAGAAAATAAATGGATAACATTTATGGTAATTTTTTCTATTTCCGTACGTTTCTTGCTCTTTTTTGGTTTTCTAGTCATGAATCCTCCTTTTCGTGCTATAATGGCTGTAAGAATTCATTTCAAGGAGAAGAAGATGGTATCGACAAAGACGCAAATTGCTGGTTTTGAATTTGACAACTGCCTGATGAATGCGGCAGGTGTGGCCTGTATGATCACTGAGGAATTAGAGGAAGTGAAGAATTCCGCTGCTGGGACCTTTGTGACCAAGACAGCTACCCTGGAGTTCCGTGCTGGAAATCCAGAGCCACGCTACCAAGATGTCCCACTGGGCTCAATCAATTCGATGGGGCTACCTAACCAAGGCTTGGACTATTATTTGAATTACCTATTGGAGTTGCAAGAAACAGATCCCGATCGGACTTTCTTCCTATCTCTTGTCGGCATGTCTCCTGAGGAAACCCATACCATCTTGAAAAAGGTGCAAGAAAGTGATTTTAAAGGTTTGACTGAATTGAACCTTTCCTGCCCCAATGTCCCAGGAAAACCTCAGATCGCTTATGATTTTGAGACGACGGATCGGATCTTGTCAGAGGTCTTCGCCTATTTCACCAAACCTCTTGGCATCAAGTTGCCACCTTATTTTGATATCGTTCATTTCGACCAAGCGGCAGCAATCTTTAACAAATACCCGCTCAAGTTTGTCAACTGCGTCAACTCAATCGGTAATGGCCTTTACATCGAGGATGAATCCGTTGTGATCCGTCCGAAGAACGGCTTTGGTGGGATTGGTGGCGAATACATCAAACCAACGGCTCTGGCCAATGTCCATGCCTTTTACCAACGGCTGAATCCAGAAATTCAGATTGTGGGGACTGGGGGCGTCTTGACTGGTCGCGATGCCTTTGAACATATCCTTTGTGGCGCGAGTATGGTACAAATCGGAACCACGCTTCATAAAGAAGGAGTGGGGGCTTTCGACCGCATCACTGCAGAACTCAAAGCCATCATGGAAGAAAAAGGCTACCAAAGCCTAGAAGACTTCCGTGGAAAATTGCACTACATTGACTAATTTTTTGAAAAGAACTTCCTCGAGTGGAAACTTGGGGAATTTTTTATAGTTTCTTATCCAGAGACAACATTCTGTTCCTAGTTTTAGAGATTTTCCATTTTTATAGAGAGAAAAAGGTGTACAATGGAGGTGAAAAGGAAGGTGATTTCGATGGGAGAAAGGGATGTGATTCAAGAGGCGAGAACGAAGATTGAAACTCTCCAAACAGCCTTTTCTAGGGAATGCAAAGCCAATCCTGATGCCTTTCGATTTAAAGAAAATCTAGATCAGATGTTGAAAGTTTTATTGAAGGCTCAAAGGATAGACAATCGCCTGTTGATCGAGTTGGAGAAGTTTTATCAGGCCGCCAGTCTATTGATTGGTCTGGGTGGGCTAGCATTGAACGAAGAAACCTTTCAATCTTGGCGAGCTTATGATCACTGGCATTACGAGGTTGTGAAGCCTCAGTTACAGGTCTACGGACCGACGGTGGTTTTGTAGTTGATGCTAGCTTTGTGTTTATCCACAGATATTCAAAGGAGGTGTGGGACATGTCTCTCATGCATGATTTTTTCCATCAGTTTTTAGTGTCTCTACGAAATCTTGCTTATTCGCTCTTTTTCTTATTTGAAAAATAAGTGGGAGTGCCTTTATCCCTTTTACTAGTATAGTAGAAGGGATTTTTGATGCAGAATCCTTGAAAATCTGAGGCTCTTGGATTATGATGGAGCTAATAGATGTTAAGCGTTCCTCTTAGGGAATGCAGGAAGCGAGGAAAAAAGATGGCAGAGATTTATCTAGCAGGTGGCTGTTTTTGGGGCTTAGAGGAGTATTTCTCTCGGATCCCCGGTATAGAAAAGACGACGGTGGGCTATGCCAATGGCCAGGTAGAAACGACCAATTACCAATTGATCAAGGAAACGGATCATGCAGAGACTGTACAAGTCGTCTATGATCCAGACAAGATTACTCTACGAGCGATTCTGCTCTACTTTTTCCGTGTGATTGATCCCTTGTCCGTTAACAAGCAGGGAAATGATAGAGGCCGCCAATACCGAACCGGTGTTTATTACCTAGATGAGGCAGATCGTCAGGTCATCGCCCAAGTGTTTGCGGAGCAAGAAGAGCAACTGGGGCGCAAGATCGCGGTGGAGTTAGAGTCCTTGCGTCACTACATCCTGGCTGAGGACTACCACCAAGACTACCTCAAGAAGAATCCTGGGGGTTATTGCCATATCGATGTGACGGATGCAGCCCAACCCTTGATTGATCCGGCAGCTTATCAGAAGCCAGATCAAGAAACCTTAAAAGCGAAACTGACAGCAGAGCAGTACCAAGTCACTCAAGAGAGTGCGACGGAACGTCCTTTCCACAATGCCTATGATCAGACCTTTGAAGAGGGAATCTATGTGGATATTACGACTGGGGAGCCTCTCTTCTTTGCCAAGGATAAGTTTGCGTCTGGCTGTGGCTGGCCAAGTTTCTCCCGTCCTATTGCCAAAGATGTCATCCACTATTACCAGGATCATAGCCACGGAATGGAGCGGATCGAAGTTCGTTCCCGCTCAGGCAATGCCCATCTAGGCCATGTCTTCACCGATGGACCCAAAGACCAAGGTGGCCTTCGCTATTGCATCAATTCGGCCTCTCTGCGCTTTATTCCAAAAGAGGAAATGGAGCAAGAAGGTTATGGTTATTTGTTAAAGGCTTTGAAATAAGAGGGCCTTTCTATTAAATCGAAAAACGGAGTTTATGATGAAAAATAGAAATTTGTGGTTAACAATTTTTTCACTTTCGGCTATGGTAACTCTGATTGGATTAGGATTTACTGCCTATAATCATTTTGTATTCCATCAACCTTTTATGAATCGGACGACAAAAGGGTTGCTTTCGGCCTTTTTCCTAAGTCTTGTCATGGTTGCGATTAGCTTGTCCAAATCAAACGATAAGAAGTGATGATTGATCATTTACATGAATTAATCAACTGTGCAGGAGCAGGACGATGAAGCGTTTCTAAACAATGGCGCTTCTGTCCTGCTCTCTTTTTTCTCTTCTTAAAATTTGTGATACAATGAAGAGAAAGCATTTCAATGAATACTAGGTTTGATGTGGTTTTAGTGGCTCATTGTATAAACCTGAGATGAGAAAGTTGGAATGTTAGAGAAGTGTGAGAATGTAAAAGGTACCATCAAGATGCTAGGGAGAGGCCTTTGACAAGTGCAAGAGAAATAGGAAGAGAAGATGATGAAGAATTGGAAGGATCTCTTAAAGAGATGGAGCGAGCTTGGGAAAGATATCCTCAGGATGCTCAACGACTGGCTTGATATTGGCTTGGGAAAGGTGACCGCTTTTCGCCTGACCAACGAACAGTTTGTCTATGGTTTGCTGATTACAGTATTTGCGGCAGCAAATCTGGTCTTGTGGGTTCAAAAATGGAATGGTTTTCCCATTACAGCGCTAGAAATGCCGGAAGTCGTTGAAAAGCAAGAAGAAGTTCATCCGGATCAGTTACCTCATACGGCTCGGATCATGGCAAATGGAGATCAACTCTATCATGACTTGATTTATATGAGTGCCGCCAAGGAAGATGGAAGCTATGATTTTTCTGAGAATTATCACTATGCTCAGGAATGGTTGAAGCAAGGGGATCTGGTCTTGGGGGATTTTGAAGGGACCATTAATTCGGATTATGGGCTTTCGGGCTATCCGATTTTCAATGCCCCTGGGGAGGTAGTTGCTTCGATTAAGGAGGCAGGTTATCAGGTGATGGATCTGGGACATAACCATATCCTCGATTCTGGCTTGGAAGGGCTGTTTTCGACTGCCAAGGCCTTTGAAGACGCGGGGATCCAAACGATTGGTGTCTACCCACATGAGACGAGAGATCAAGCCCCTATCCTGATCAAGGAGGTAAATGGAATCAAGATTGCGATCTTGGCCTACTCCTACGGGTTTAATGGGATGGAATATAATCTAGAACAAGAGGACTATGACAACCGTCTATCGGATCTCAATGAGGAGCGGATGCGTCAAGAAATCCAAAAAGCTGAGATGGAAGCAGACATGACCATTGTCATGCCTCAGATGGGGAATGAATATGAGTTAGAACCGACAGAGGAACAAAAGGAGCTATACCATAAGATGATTTCTTGGGGGGCGGATATCGTCTTGGGTGGTCATCCTCATGTCGTCCAGCCTGCTGAGATTGTGGATAAGGATGGGCAACAGAAATTGATTGTTTATTCTATGGGGAATTTCCTTTCCAACCAGCGCATGGAAACCATGGAAGGGATAGACAATGCGCAATGGACCGAACGGGGTGTCCTGATGGATATAACCATTGAGAAGGTAGGGCGCAAGACACGGATTAAAACGGCTACAGCTCATCCTACTTGGGTCAGCCGGACTCCAAAGGACAGTTATTCTCCTGAAGGCTATGAACTCTATCATTTCCAGACCTATATCTTGGAGGACTGGATTGAAGGAGGCAAGTATCGGGACCAATTGGATGATGAAACAAAGGCGCGTGTTGATACAGCCTATCAAGAAGTGAAGGAACGTGTGAATCTGAATTGGCAGTAGGAAGGGGCGAATGTAGGAATGGATAAACTTGGATGGTTACCAATTGGATTTGTTGGACTGATCATCATTATGGTTCTAACAAATTGGATATCAACGATTCGTCTGAGAAAAAAATTAGCCAAGGCTTGGGAGGGAAAACCTTTTTTTATAAAAAATGATAGTGAAGAGAGTTTAGTGGAAACGATGCTTTTGGCATCTACACTCCAGCCAACGGATAGTCAAGTAGATGGTCAAACTTGGCATGATTTAGACATGCATAGAGTATTTGATCAGCTAAACTATACACAGTCTAGTATAGGGGCTGAGGCCTTGTATCAGAAGATGCGTTTGATAAACTTTCAACCAGATGCATCTTTGCAGGAGTTAGAAGATTTCTTTGAACATCACCCGGATCTTCGTCTGAAGGTTCAGGTTGTTATGAACCAGTTAGGAAAAAAGAACCACAATATGGCTAGAAGTATTGTGGCGAATCCAGGGAAGCAAGATTCGAGGATCTATCTTTCTCTCTATCTTTTTTTAGCGTGTTTGCCAGTCCTCTCTCTTTTCTTTCTTCCGTTTTTTCAAATTCAAGCCATGTCAGTCTTGATAGCGAGTGTGACGTTTAATATCATTTTTTCGAGCATTCGGAATTGGTCGAATAAAATGCGCTTGGATCAAGTTAGTTACCTGGTTCGCATCTTTGCTTCAGCGGAAAAGCTGAGCCGTCTAGCGCTACCAAAACAAGAAGCCTTCAAACAGGCTGTCCAACCATTTAAGAAGACGAAAGTCATTTCCAGCATCTTACAAAGTCCAACAGGAAGCTCCGAGATGGAAATTATCCTGATTTATCTTAATTTTCTTTTCTTAATTCCGCAGATTGCCCAAATCTATATCTACCAGCAAGTGAGGACTCATCAGAAAGAAGCTCAGGGAACAATCAATCTTTTGGGGGAATTGGAAGTAGCCATCAGCCTTCTACGCCATAAGCGTGATGGTAATTTGGTTTGTCATCCCAATTTTAAGGAAGAAGCTGGGATTAAAGGAAAGGGGATCTACCATCCTTTACTAGCGGATCCGGTTGCTAATGACGTCACTTTTGAAAAAAATATGGTGATCAGTGGAGATAATGCCTCCGGAAAATCCACTTATTTGAAAATGGTAGCCATTAACTGTATTTTAGCGCAGGGCTTGGGCTTCGCTTATGGTGACAGTTTGGAGCTTTCTTATGGACATGTCATGACCTCTATGGATGTCAGCGATGATATCGAGGTTGGAGATAGTTATTTTATTACAGAGAGTAAAACAATTCTCCGAATGATTGAGAGTCTGGAAAAGTCAGGTTTTCATTATTTCTTTATTGATGAACTCTTTAAGGGAACCAATACCATTGAGCGAATTGGGTCTGGCTTAGGGATTGTCCGCTGGCTATCGAGACACGATTGCTTGTATATGATTTCGAGTCATGATATTGAGCTAGTTGCAGCATCTGGTGCAGTAAATGATAATTATCATTTTGACAGTCGCTATGTTGACGGGAAAATCGTCTTTGATTATCAGATAAAGCAGGGAGCAGCAGTAACGAAGAATGCGGTCAATACATTAAAAAGCCTCTATTTTCCTTCGGAAATCACTCGAACTTCCCAAGAATTAATTGTACAATATGAAAAAACAGGGAAATGGTCTTTAAATAGAATGTTGAGTGATAAAGAGGAAGGTTGCTAGGTTGTATCAGATCTTCTGTTGAAAAACATTAAAAGCACATAAAACGCAAACTTCACTTGTGTTTCATGTGCTTTTATTATTTGTTCTATTGGTTAAAGACAAGCTTTTCGGTATTGGCTTGGAGTAACCTGATAGTATTTCTTGAACTGGCGATTAAAGTTTGAGAGGTTGTTGAAGCCGGATTGGCTCGCGATATCAATGATTGCCTGATCGGAATGCTGGAGGAGATGGGCTGCTTTTTTCAGTCGATATTGAATGATATACTCCATGCAAGAGAGCCCTAATTGTTTCTTAAAGAAATTCATGAAGTGGGTCGGGCTAAAATGGCACAGCTCTGCCAAATGCTCGATCATGAGCTCCTCTTGGTAATGGTTTGAAATATGGTCGAGGACCAAACGGATTTTTTCTTCTCTCCGGTAAGCGTCCGTTGAGAACTTCTTCTCGACGATATAGTTATGGGAGAAGAGGAGATAGAGGAGTTCATTGAGCTGGGATTTAAGTCGGAGTTCATAGAAGGGGCCTTGTTCTCTTCCGTTTGCCATACAGGTTAAGAGGCTCTGTTTGATTTCTTCGTAACCGGGTGATTGGGCTTGAATGCGTCGGACGAATTCAAAATCCCCATTGTAGAGGGGTTGTAAATATTTTAGAGTGGCGATATTTTTATGGGTAATCCCAATCAGGTCCAGATTAAAATGCAGGACATCCATAGTATGAGAAGAACTCTGGATGGGGTGGATGGAGTGGAGGGCATTGGGGCGGATCAAAATAATATCACCAGGCTGACTATTAAAATATTCATAGTCGATATGGAACTGAGCAGTCCCTTCATTGACATAAATAATCTCAATATCGGTGTGCCAGTGAAATAAGATATCTGGCTGTCCATTTTGGGTGCTAATCTGTTTGATTGAAAAAGGGAAATCGCTATTGGTAAAGGATGTTTGGCGGTATAAAGTCTTTGTGTTCATGCCTACCTCTTAGATCTTTTTCGGGAGTAGCAGACGTTTTTACCAGGTGTGTGAAAGGGTCTGCTAGTTACTTCATACAGGGAAAATCTACTATCTATATTATAATAAAATTGGACCAAAAATTAAAGAGGATTCGATGGAATTTCTTAAATTTTAAGGAAGGAGGAGAGGGGCGATTTAAGGGAGAGAAGTCTCCAAAATGATGAGGGAATGGTGTATAATAGGGGAAAGATGGAAAGAGGTGGCAGTATGCTACAAATGATTGCGACAGATATGGATGGCACTCTGATGGACGAGCAAGGAGAAGTAGACCATGAGCGCTTGAGCCGTATTTTGGATCAGCTAGACCAAAGAGGGATTCCCTTTGTCATTGCGACAGGGAACGGCTATAGCCGTATGGCTCATGTATTGGGAGACTTGAAAGATCGCGTCACCTTGGTGCTGGCCAATGGGGCACGGATATTAGAGAAGGGAAAGCTCATCCGAGAGTGTAGCTGGCCGGAAGAGCTGGTGCAGGAGGTCTTGCAGTATCTAGAAGGCCGAGAAGAAGAACTCCATCTGGTCGTTAGTAGCTTATCGGGAGGCTATGCTAAGAAAGGAACAGAGTTTCCTCTTTTAGAGCAATTGATGACGCCTGAGTTAGCGGCTGCTTTTTACAAACGGATGCGCTTTGTGGATGATTTGGCCCATGAACATGGAGAGCAAGTTTTGAAACTAAGTGTCGTCACGGAGACTGAAAAAGTCGAAGCCTTTGTACAAGAGTTGAGAGAAAAGTTTGGAGAGCGCCTGCTTCCTGCAGCTAGTGGCTATGGGGCCATTGATATTCTGCAACCGGGTGTCAATAAGGCTACGGCCATTCAATTCTTAGAAGAACGCTGGGGCGTGGATGGTGGACACTTGATGGCATTTGGGGATAGCCAAAACGATGTCGAGATGCTTGAGTTAGCGACCTATTCCTATGCAATGGAAAATGCGGATCCCCATGCGCGACAAGCAGCCCGCTATACGGCACCTTCTCATCAGAATCATGGAGTCTACGAAGTCATCGAAGCTTATTTGGATGGAAGGCTCAGCTTCGACTAGGATCTTATCCTACCTTGCACAGTTTCTACTATACGAATCGAAAGGAGCCTTTATGGCTGTACAATTATTAGAAACCTGGCTGTTGAAAGAACAGGCAAAAATACAGAAGAATTACCGAGAACTGAATCAAAATCCTTTGAAGGAACCCGATATTCTTTTTATAGGAGACTCTATCGTCGAATACTATCCCCTTCAAGAGTTGCTGTTGACGGATCAATATATGGTGAACCGGGGGATTAGAGGCTACAAGACAGACCTCTTAAGAGAGCATCTAGATGCCCATATTTTCGGTCAAGCAGTGGATAAGGTTTTTTTGCTGATTGGAACTAATGACATTGGTAAGGAAATGCCCCTGTCGGAAACCATTGAAAACATGAGCATCATCTTGCAGGAGATGGTGCGACTCTTGCCCTTAGCGCAAATCAAACTCGTTTCGGTTCTTCCTGTGAATGAGGGAGAGCCCTACAAGGGGACAGTCTATATCCGGACCAATCAGAAGATTCAGACCTTGAACCAGGCCTACCACGAATTGGCCCAAGGGATGATAAATGTTGAATTTATCAATGTTTTTGATCATTTGCTTGGAGAAGATGGTCAGCTCAAACCGGCTTATACAACAGATGGACTTCATTTAACAATTGAAGGATACAGGGTCTTGAGTAAGGCTCTTCAAAGAGAAATATAACCCATCCTAGCTAGGAAAATGATTTTCTAGCTAGGATTTTTTAATGTCTTCTATAAAACAGTTTGGGGAAACACTCTATTTTGTACTAATTCTACAACAAGCAAAAACCTTGCCCTTATGCGGTTTGTGACTTCTGTTATAAAATAGTTGGCAGAAACAGAACAGATATTTGCTTTGTGTTATGTAATAGTTCCAGGCATTCAGTGAGCATATTCTTATACAAGGACAATAAAACGTGATAAATTGATATAGTAAAGTTATTTGAAACGTTTTCACTCTTTGTCGAATTCAGTTCAAAGACTGACAATTATTTTTATTGAAGGAGAGTTATATTTATGACTCAAGGAAAAATTACTGCATCTGCAGCAATGCTCAACGTATTGAAAACATGGGGCGTAGACACTATCTACGGTATCCCATCAGGAACACTTAGCTCACTTATGGACGCTTTGGCTGAAGACAAAGATATCCGTTTCTTGCAAGTTCGTCACGAAGAAACAGGTGCTCTTGCAGCGGTTATGCAAGCTAAATTTGGCGGATCTATCGGTGTTGCAGTTGGTTCAGGTGGACCAGGTGCAACTCACTTGATCAACGGTGTTTACGATGCAGCTATGGATAACACTCCATTCCTTGCTATCCTTGGATCACGTCCAGTTAACGAATTGAACATGGATGCCTTCCAAGAATTGAACCAAAACCCAATGTACAACGGTATCGCTGTTTACAACAAACGTGTAGCTTACGCTGAGCAATTGCCAAAAGTGATTGACGAAGCTTGCCGTGCTGCCGTTTCTAAAAAAGGTCCAGCTGTCGTTGAAATTCCAGTAAACTTTGGTTTCCAAGAAATCGACGAAAACTCATACTACGGATCAGGTTCTTACGAGCGTTCATTCATCGCTCCTGCTTTGAACGAAGTTGAAATTGACAAGGCTGTTGAAATTTTGAACAATGCTGAACGTCCAGTGATCTATGCTGGTTACGGTGGTGTTAAAGCTGGTGAAGTGATCACTGAATTGTCACGTAAAATCAAAGCACCAATCATCACAACTGGTAAAAACTTTGAAGCGTTCGAATGGAACTACGAAGGTTTGACAGGTTCTGCTTACCGTGTTGGTTGGAAACCAGCCAACGAAGTTGTCTTTGAAGCAGACACAGTTCTTTTCCTTGGTTCAAACTTCCCATTTGCTGAAGTATACGAAGCATTCAAGAACACTGAAAAATTCATCCAAGTCGATATCGACCCTTACAAACTTGGTAAACGTCATGCCCTAGACGCTTCAATCCTTGGTGATGCAGGTCAAGCAGCGAAAGCAATCCTTGATAAAGTGAATCCAGTTGAATCTACTCCATGGTGGCGTGCAAACGTTAAGAATAACCAAAACTGGCGTGATTACATGAACAAACTCGAAGGTAAAACTGAGGGTGAATTGCAATTGTATCAAGTTTACAATGCAATCAACAAACATGCTGATCAAGACGCTATCTATTCAATCGACGTAGGTGACACTACTCAAACATCAACTCGTCACCTTCACATGACACCTAAGAACATGTGGCGTACATCTCCACTCTTTGCGACAATGGGTATTGCCCTTCCTGGTGGTATCGCTGCTAAGAAAGACAATCCAGATCGCCAAGTATGGAACATCATGGGTGACGGTGCATTCAACATGTGCTACCCAGACGTTATCACAAACGTTCAATACGACCTTCCAGTTATCAACGTTGTCTTCTCAAATGGTAAATATGCCTTCATCAAGGACAAATACGAAGACACAAACAAACACTTGTTTGGTTGTGACTTCCCTAATGCTGACTATGCGAAAATCGCTGAAGCTCAAGGAGCTATTGGATTTACAGTTGACCGTATCGAAGACATCGACGCAGTCGTTGCTGAAGCTGTTAAATTGAACAAAGAAGGTAAAACTGTTGTTATCGATGCTCACATCACTCCACATCGTCCACTTCCAGTAGAAGTACTTGAGTTGGATCCAAAACAACACTCAGAAGAAGCTATTAAAGCCTTCAAAGAAAAATACGAAGCTGAAGAGCTTGTACCATTCCGCCTCTTCTTGGAAGAAGAAGGGTTGCAATCACGCGCAATCAAATAATCCTGCTCGTCGAAAATCAAATGTAAACTGCGTTATCTTCACCTTGCCGTACTCCAGTACTGTCTGCGGTTCTATGCCTTGTTTATACTTTGATTTTCTTAGAGCAGAACTTGAAAAGATCGGAGCTATCCGGTCTTTTTCTGGAGGATAGTAAATGAATTTAAATCAATTAGATATTATCGTTTCAAATGTTCCCCAAGTATGTGCTAGCTTGGAGCGTATCTTGGACAAAAAGGCGGACTATGTTGACCAAAGTTTTGCTCAGTTCACGATTGGCAGTCACTGTCTCATGTTATCCCAAAATCATTTGATTCCTTTGGAAAATTTTCAGTCAGGAATCATTCTACACATTGAAGTTGAAGATTTGGAACAGAATCAAAAGCGTGTGAAAGAATTAGGGATTGAGATTTTACATGGGCCAGTTGTAACTGATTGGGGAACCGAATCCCTGCTAGTAAGTGGCCCTGCTGGTCTAGTGATTGATTTTTATCGTATGAAATAGGAGGCGTGGTCATTTAACGTCAACCTTAGCTATTCTTAAAATAGAATTTGAGAAAATGAACTATAGAAAAGATCGGAGCCATCCGGTCTTTTTTATTAAAGACAAAATCTTCTTTGAAACTTTCCTTAGGTGAGTACGGACGTTAGGTGAAATTATCCAGTGGATGATTTCAGCAATCC
>NZ_JVIQ01000038.1:0-26894 GCF_001072745.1 Streptococcus sp. 400_SSPC
AGAAATCGGTAATTCGTTAGAATTCGATTTCGTCGTCCCACCTCCGCACAGTTGAGTAGGGCTTTAAAAGCAGATGAAATCAGCGTAGTAGAGCCCACTCAACCACTGCGTCTTGCTCGACAATCCAAAAACAATTGAGAGGCTAGGACTTTTGTCCCAGCCTCAATTTTTTATAGATGAGCGAATGCTTTGATTTCTTCTTCTGACATGGATGAGTCGCAGCGAACGGTAACTTCACCAGCTTCGACATGTAAAAATCCTGGAACAGTTGGAATGCCATAGGTAGAGCGGAAGGCTTGCAAAGCATCCAGTTGATTTGGTTCTTCACTATTAATGAAGTAGATATGGGCTTTAGTTTCGGCTACTACAGTTGCTAATTTAGCAGCGAACTTACGGCAATATGGGCAAGTCTTGCGTCCAATAAAGAAGGTTGCTGTTTCTTTTTGGTCGATGGCTTCTTGCGCACGCGCAACAGTGGTTACTTCAAGATCTTTAATATCTTCTAAAAATTGTTCCATGAGATTACCTCGCTTTCTTATAAATCTAGTATGCCATAAAGGGCGAAAAAATGCTGTATTTTGATACGAAAAAAAGATGAGATTGGTTGATCTCATCTTTTGTGGTTGATTATTTTACAAAGGCATTGATTTCAGCTTCGATGTTAGCAATTTTAGCTTGAGAATCTTCGTTGCTTTCACCAACAACGGCAATGTAGAACTTGATTTTTGGTTCTGTACCTGAAGGGCGAACGGCAATCCAAGAACCATCCGCAAGTGTGTATTTCAATACATCACTTGGAGGAGTTGTCAAGGCTGTTACAGTGCCATCAGCAGCAGTAGATGTTTGTGCTTTAAAGTCTTCAGTGATTGAAACTGCTGTTGCATTGAATTCTTTTGGACCGTTTTCACGGAATTTTGCCATAATCGCCTTGATTTGCTCAGCACCGTCAACACCAGAAAGTGTAACAGAGATTGTCTTTTCAGCATAGTAGCCGTACTCTTTGTAGATTTCCTCGATACCGTCAGCAAGTGTCAAACCACGAGAGCGGTAGTAAGCAGCAAGCTCAGCAACGACAAGGACAGCTTGAATCGCATCTTTATCACGTACGAATGGTTTAATCAAGTAACCGAAGCTTTCTTCAAATCCCATCATGTAAGTGTGATTGTGTTTTTCTTCGAATTCTTGAATCTTTTCAGCAATAAATTTGAAACCAGTTAAGACGTTGAACATAGTTGCGCCGTAGCTTTCAGCAATCTTCGTTACCAAGTCAGTTGATACGATAGATTTGCATAGGGCTGCATTTTCTGGAAGGGTACCAGCATTTTTGTGGGCTTCCAAGATGTATTTAGCCATGATAGCACCGATTTGGTTCCCTGAAAGGTTAAGGTAGCTACCATCTTTTTGAAGGACTTCAACACCGACACGGTCAGCGTCAGGGTCTGTTGCAACAAGAACATCAGCACCAACTTGACGACCAAGTTCCTCAGCAAGTGCAAAGGCTGCTTGACTTTCTGGGTTTGGAGATTTAACCGTTGAAAAGTCTGGGTCTGGAGTTGCCTGAGCTTCCACGACTTGTACAGAGTCAAATCCTGCCTGCGCAAGAGCACGACGAGCCAACATTTCTCCAGTACCGTGAAGTGGAGTGTAGACAATCTTCATGTCTTTACCGAACTCTTCGATCAAGGCAGGGTTAATGTTAACATCTTTGACTTCTTTGAGGTATTCAGCATCAATAGCTTCACCAATGACTTCAATCAAACCAGATGCTTTTTCAGCTTCTACATCAGCAACTTCAACTGCAAATGGATTATCGATAGCACGGATGTAGGTTGTCAATGCGTCCGCGTCGTGTGGAGGCATTTGACCACCATCTTCACCGTAAACCTTGTATCCGTTAAACGGAGCAGGGTTGTGGCTAGCTGTAATCATGATCCCTGCAAAACAGTTGAGGTGTCGAACTGCAAATGAAAGCTCTGGAGTTGGACGGAGACTTTCAAAGACATAGGATTTAATACCGTGTTTAGCAAGAACGGCTGCTGATTCAAAAGCAAACTCTGGAGAGAAGTGACGGCTATCATAAGCGATTGCAACTCCACGTTCTTTTTCATTTCCACCTTTAGATTCGATCAAACGAGCCAAACCTTCAGTTGCTTGACGAACAACGTAGATGTTAATACGGTTAGTCCCAGCACCAATCAGTCCGCGCATACCAGCAGTACCGAATTCAAGGTTTGTGTAGAAGGCATCTTCCTTCGTTTTTTCATCCATGTTTTCCAAATCACGACGAAGGTAATCTGGTAGGTCAGCGAAATCAGCCCATTTTTGGAAGTTTTCTTGATAAGTCATAGTGCAACTCCTTATTTCTATAAATTAATCGCTTACATTATAGCATTTTTTTTCTGAAAAAACTAGATTCAATAGCAATTGTTTTCAAATTTATATGCTGAGTGTCCACAAAAAAATCACACCTTCATTTGAAAAGTGTGATAAACGAAAATGACTTATAATGAATTCTTAACTTTTGAGAGAGGTGGGATGATTGCTAGAGTCAGAATGACTGTCGCAAGGACCTCAATCAATGAGTTGGTGGTTAAAACAGCACCGAGGAAAGCTTGGATACCACCTGGATAATTTTTTGAAAAGAAGATGAAAATACCTGAAAGCACAAAGAAAGTGTTGGTGAAAGATCCAACCGCTGCAGCGATTGCCAGTCCGGATTTATTATGGATCAACTTGTACACAAAGTAGGGGGTGATCCCGATGAGGATACGGGGAACCAGTACGATGATCAGAGAGTAAAGGTTTCCTTTTTCAACAAAAGGACTGAATAAATAACTACTTGGTAGCTGAACGATGGTGTTGATGGTGAGGCTAAAGAGTCCCATCAAGAGTCCCAAGGTCCCACCAATACGAGGTCCATAAAGAATAGAGGCAATGACCACTGGAATATGGACGAAGGTCGGTGGAATTAGAAAGGGGAAGAATTGAAAGATCATGGTTGATGTAAAATGAATGGTCACCATGATAGCGAAGAAGATAGAAATTTGTGCAATGGATGAAGAAGATTTTCTCATTTAAGGGACTCCTGTATAGTAGTTAGAATGGTTTCGATGGAAGCTAAAGCGCCAGATCCCTGATCGCCACAAGCTAGTAAAGCTTCACGAGGTGGGATGATTTGGTAGCCGTAGCTTTTTAGAGTTTCAAGATTGTTTTGTGTAGCGGGGTGGTCCAACATCTTGGTATTCATAGCGGGTGCTAGGAATTTCTTCACCTCAGACGGGAGGGCCAAAGCAGTGCTTGTTACGATATTATCTGCAAAGCCGTGGGCTAATTTTGCAATGGTATTGGCACTTGCAGGAGCGACTAGAAAAAGATCAGCCTCTTTCCCCAAGTCAATATGTTGGATTTGTTTTGGATCGTCTTCTGTCATGACCTCTACCAGGACAGCTTGTTTGGAGAGGACCTGAAGTGTTAGAGGGGTAATAAAAGCTGTAGCTGCAGGAGTCATAAGAATCTTTACCTGGTGACCGAGCTTGGTCAATTGACTGGTGAGGTCTGCTGCCTTGTAGGCAGAAATGCTCCCAGTTACAGCCAGTAGTATATTCGCCATAGGTTTTATCCTTTGTTCCTAATGTGATGATAAATTTTTTGAGCAATATCCAATTTCGTTTCGGCTATTTGAGTAGCATCTTTCGTAACTAAGTAAGCTCGATGTTTTCCGTCTTGAATTTCGCTTAAGTCATTGGCAACAATCATTTCTGCCTGATTTTTTTCGAGACTTGCACGAGCAACGGCTAGGAGTTGATCCTGTGCTACACCAACCAGCAGTTTAAAGCCGATCAAGCGAATGTCTGGATTCCATGTTTTTACTAAGGAAATCAACTTAGGATTTTTCTTTAAAAAGAGAACTTGGTAATCTTCCTCTGAAGAAATTTTCGATTCCTGGTTGGTTTGATGAAGAAAATGCTCTAAATTGCTAGCTTCTTTGACAGCCTGGAAACCTGACATATAGACAGGGCTGTAGTCAGAGACAGCCATAGCATGGATGAGCACCTGGTGAGTTGGAGTTTCTTTTTCAAGGACTGTTTGAAGTTCAGCGACATCTTTGATAAATATCTTTCTTAAATGAGGATGTTCTTTAGGCTGAACCGCAGTTGGAGTTGTCACCAGAGTCACAGAAAAACCTGCCTCTAAAAAACGTTCGGAAATGATTTTTCCAAGTTGACCAGTGGAATGGTTGGTAATCGAACGAACCTGATCGATCTTTTCACTCGTCCCACCGGAAGTAATCAAAATATTCATAGGCTTATTTTACAAGAATTTTATATTTTAGTAAAGCCAAGAACACGGTTCTTACGATTGTTGATCAAGGGGATGCAAAGGCGGTAGACTAGACGATGAAGGGACTCATAGTTATTTCATATAGAGGGGTATAAGAAATTGGAATGAAGGCTGATAAGGTCCATTTTAAAGGCAAAAACCGAACGAATGGAAAAAGTTTGACATTTAAAATATATATCCTCGCAAAATTTCTGTATAATAGGATTATAAAATAGTGAGGAGATTCAGATGAAGACAGATATCGAGATTGCACAAAGTATTGAATTGAAACCAATCACAGATGTAGTAGAGAAATTGGGCATTCAATTTGATGACTTGGAACTCTATGGAAAGTACAAGGCAAAATTAACCTTTGACAAGATCCAAGCCGTTCAGAAGGAAGAACCAGGAAAACTCATCTTGGTAACAGCGATTAACCCGACTCCAGCTGGAGAAGGGAAGTCTACCATCACCATTGGTTTGGCAGATGCATTAAATAAAATTGGAAAACAAACCATGATTGCCATTCGCGAACCTTCTTTAGGTCCTGTTATGGGGATTAAAGGTGGTGCAGCTGGGGGAGGATATGCTCAAGTACTCCCAATGGAGGATATCAACCTTCATTTCACGGGTGACATGCATGCCATTACAACAGCAAATAATGCTCTTTCAGCATTGATTGATAATCATTTGCATCAAGGAAATGAGCTAGGCATTGACCAACGTCGGATTATCTGGAAACGGGTAGTGGACTTGAATGACCGTGCTTTGCGACACGTATCGGTTGGTCTCGGTGGACCGCTCAATGGGATTCCTCGTGAAGACGGGTTTGATATCACCGTTGCTTCTGAGATTATGGCCATCCTTTGCTTGGCGACAGATATTGAAGACTTGAAACGTCGTTTGGCTAATATTGTGATCGGTTACCGCTATGATCGTAGTCCAGTTTATGTCCGTGATTTGGAAGTGGAAGGGGCGCTTGCCTTGATTCTGAAAGATGCAATCAAGCCAAACTTGGTCCAAACCATCTATGGAACTCCAGCCTTTGTTCATGGTGGACCTTTTGCTAATATTGCCCATGGATGTAATTCTGTTTTAGCTACCTCAACCGCTCTTCGTTTAGCCGATTACGTAGTGACAGAAGCAGGTTTTGGCGCGGATTTGGGAGCTGAAAAATTCTTGGATATCAAAACACCAAATCTTCCTGTTAGTCCATCTGCAGTGGTGATTGTCGCAACGATTCGTGCTTTGAAGATGAATGGTGGAGTTGCCAAAGATGCTCTTTCTGAGGAAAACGTAGAAGCTGTTCGTTCAGGTTTTGCGAACTTGGAGCGCCACGTAGAAAATATGCGTAAATTCGGAGTTCCTGTAGTAGTGGCTATTAATGAATTTGTCACAGATACAGAAGCTGAAATTGCAGCTCTGAAAGAACTCTGTGCTTCTATTCAAGTTCCTGTTGAATTGGCGAGCGTTTGGGCTGATGGTGCTGATGGAGGATTGGCCCTAGCAGAAACAGTAGTGGAGACACTTGAAACAAGTCCAGCCAACTACACTCGTCTTTATGATAATGACCTTTCTGTTGAAGAAAAGATCACTAAGATTGCCCAAGAAATTTACCGGGCCGACAATGTTGTCTTTGAGAAGAAAGCCAAAACTCAGATTGCTCAGATCGTGAAAAATGGCTGGGACAAGTTGCCAGTTTGTATGGCTAAGACCCAATATAGTTTCTCAGATGATCCAAGTCTCCTCGGGGCGCCGTCTGGTTTTGACATTACCATTCGCGAATTGGTACCTAAGACTGGTGCAGGCTTCATTGTTGCTTTGACAGGTGAAGTGATGACTATGCCTGGATTACCAAAACGTCCTGCAGCTTTGAACATGGATGTAGCAGAAGATGGTACTGCTTTAGGATTGTTCTAATAAACATATATAGAGGTTGGCGGACAACCTCTATTTTTGTGCTTTTGGGGTATAATAGAGAGATAGAAAGCGAGAAGACCATGCTGAAGGTAAGACCAGTCACACTTGAAGATACTCCTGAACTTGTCATGATTTATGCCCCTTATGTTGAGAAAACAGCCATCACTTTTGAATACCAGGTTCCGACGATTGAGGAATTTGAAGGGCGTATCGAAAAGATCCTTCAACGTTTTCCCTATTTAGTAGCTGAAGTAGACGGTCAAGTCCTTGCTTATGCCTATGCCTCAACCTATTATGATCGATCAGCATATGATTGGGCGGTGGAAGTATCTGTCTATGTAGATCAGGATTATCGTGGGCAAGGACTGGGTTCTCGTTTGTATGAGGCATTAGAGCTCGAGTTAGAGGCGCGTGGTTATTTACGTTTCTTAGCTTGCATTGCCCTGCCAAATCCAGCTAGTATCGCCCTCCATGAGAAACGAGGCTATGTGAAAGTTGCTCATTTTCCTAAAATTGGTTATAAATTTGACCAATGGCATGATATTGTCTGGATGCAAAAGACTATCGAAGGGCCTGTGAAGCCCCTAATGTAAAAAATAGAAGGAGCTTAGCTTTGCTCAATTTCTTTTAAGTTATTTAAAAGGAAGTCTAGAACGAGCCTCTTGACAGCTTGTGGACGTTCATGGTACACTAAGTCTATGCGATGAGTCGATTGGCTCTTAGGAGCCTTTTGCGCTGAGGAGGTCTACATTCAATTGTAACGCAGGAGCGGACCTTGAACAGTTGTGTGAACCGGCTGTTCTCATCGAAAGATGCCTCGATCCCTTACCGTTTGGTAGGGGATTTTTTTTGTAAAAATTCATTGTAAGCAAATACATAAATTTGTTTGCCTCTTATGACTACCGGTGATATAATGATGTAAATAAATGGATTCATTTGTGTTTGAAAGGAGATGGTTATAGTGTATGATCAAAACAGTCCAAACAACAAGTGGTCACAAGAAACGTTTCAACGGATCAGTGAACTGGAAAAATTAGAACAATATCAGGCTAAGTTGCTCATTATGAAGGAACAAATGAAGAATAATATTCATTGGAGAAACGCCACTATTCTTGGTGGTATTCTAGCTTTTCTCTCCTTCCAACCTGTTAGATGGCGAGCAGCGATTGTTATCATTCTTCTTGTAGTGGTGTTTTATTATTTACCAGCATACAAAAAACGAAAAGCCTTATTCGGAGATCAGGTTCGATCCAATGAAGAGATTTATATTACAGATTTTCTTTGTCCCATCCTGAAAGAAGTTTTTCCTCAAGCGGAGCTAACTCTGACAGCTGACTACCCAATGAATGTCCTGCAGGTCATTAGTCCGAGATCGACTAAGTTTGATCTCTTTCATCAATTGTCTTTCCATGATGAAAAGAATCTCGTAGTAGCCAATCTCTATGCTTATCATATTGAGACGCGAACAAAGAGAGACTCTAGTGGGGAAACTCATACGGTCAGAGAAGAAGTTGAAGATTTTGCTGGTCAGATTTTTTCTTTAAAAGCTCCTATCTCATTTCCAGGGCACTTGAGAGTTGTTCCAACCAAGAAATCTTTGTTTTTAAAAAGAGAACTAAAAGGTGCCTATCCGGGTGCTGGACCTAATGAAGTCCAAATTGAAACAGAAGATATCCAAAACAATGAAAATTACAATATCTATTGTACAGATGAACTGGCTGCTCGAAAATTCTTAAAACCCAAGATCCTAGAATGGTTTGATCAGCAAATTTCTCAAAATGCTATGTGTGTTTATTTAGTACAAGATACACTCTATATTTCCTTATATACTAACCGCTACCTTTTCCCAACACCGAATAGAAAAGATGCAATCGAAAGTCTTTCTATTGCTGCAGAGTATCAAAAACTCTGTAGGGAGATTGATCTCATTGATGAATTAACCAATATATTTAAAGGAGAATAACTATGTTAGGATTATTTATTGCCATTGTCGTTTTTGCTCTTGTCATTGTTATGTGGTTTATCGGTGAAAGCAATCGCTTGAATCGTTATCAGGTCATGATTGAAGAAGCAAAGAGAACGGTTGATATAATTCTTGTCAAACGCTACGATACCATTTCTGAAATGTTGAAGGTGGCTAAGGCCTATGCCAAACATGAAGAGAAAGTCTTTACCGAATTAGTAGCCCTTCGTCAAGGTGCGTCAATCCAAGAATCTAACCAAGTCATTGCCAATCAAAACGATGTTTTGGCACAAATCCGAGCAGTAGGTGAGAATTATCCAGATCTCTTATCTTCTAACCAATTCTTGGCCTTGCAAAAAGAAATTGCAGATGAAAATGAAGATTTGGCAGCTTCTAAACGCATTGTTAATAGTAATATTAGCCAAATCAACCAAGCCATAGTAACCTTCCCAACTTCACTAGTGGCGGGTATCAAAGGGATGCAACAGGTGCCATTTTTATTGGAAGACACACAAGGAAAGAAGGATTTGAATGATTTGGATTATGAAATCCATTAATTTTCAATAAAAGCTATTCGATATCTAGAAACTATCCCGGTCTTAGATCGGGATTATTTTGTTTTTATAAGTGCAAAATACACTTTTCATTTGTAGGGAAAAATAGTATAATAGATGAAATTCACAAATTTTTAGAAAATTCCGAAAGAGGTTTTATTATGGGATATACAGTTGCTGTTGTTGGTGCTACAGGTGCCGTTGGTGCTCAAATGATCAAAATGTTGGAAGAATCAACACTTCCAATCGATAAGATTCGTTACCTTGCGTCTGCACGTTCTGCAGGGAAAGTCTTGCAATTCAAAGGGCAAGACGTTACCATTGAAGAAACAACTGAAAATGCTTTTGAAGGGGTTGATATCGCTCTTTTCTCAGCTGGTGGTTCAACTTCAGCAAAATACGCACCATATGCTGTTAAAGCTGGTGCGGTCGTAGTAGATAACACTTCTTACTTCCGTCAAAATCCAGATGTACCATTGGTTGTTCCTGAAGTAAACGCTCATGCTCTTGATGCCCATAACGGGATCATCGCCTGCCCTAACTGTTCAACGATTCAAATGATGGTAGCTCTTGAACCAGTTCGTCAAAAATGGGGCTTGGACCGTATCATCGTTTCAACTTATCAAGCTGTTTCAGGTGCTGGTATGGGAGCCATTCTGGAAACTCAACGTGAATTGCGTGAAGTATTGAATGATGGAGTGGATCCACGTGATTTACATGCGGAAATCTTGCCATCAGGTGGCGATAAGAAACATTACCCAATTGCCTTCAACGCCCTTCCTCAAATCGACGTCTTCACCGATAATGACTATACATATGAAGAAATGAAGATGACGAACGAAACTAAGAAAATCATGGAAGACGATAGCATCGCTGTCTCAGCAACCTGTGTACGTATTCCAGTCTTGTCAGCTCACTCAGAGTCTGTCTACATTGAAACCAAAGAAGTAGCACCAATTGAAGAAGTGAAAGCTGCTATTTCTGCCTTTCCAGGTGCAGTGCTGGAAGATGATGTGGCTCATCAAGTATACCCACAAGCTATCAATGCGGTTGGTTCTCGTGACACCTTTGTTGGTCGTATCCGCAAAGACTTGGATGCTGAAAAAGGTATTCATATGTGGGTGGTTTCTGATAACCTTCTTAAAGGAGCTGCTTGGAACTCAGTTCAAATTGCAGAAACCCTTCATGAACGTGGACTCGTGCGCCCAACAGCTGAGTTGAAGTTTGAGTTGAAATAATTCATTAACTAAATAAAGTGTATAGGGGACAGCTATCAACTTTTGGTGCTGTCCCTCTTCCCTATGGTTGTCTCAAAAAGGAGTATGTATGTCTTATCAAGGTTTAAAAAATTGTAGAATGATCACTGCCTTTATCACTCCCTTCCATGAAGATGGTTCGATAAACTTTGAGGCCATTCCTCCACTCATCGAACATCTCTTGGCTCATCATACAGATGGGATTCTTTTAGCTGGTACCACAGCGGAAAGTCCAACTCTAACGCACGATGAAGAATTAGAACTTTTTGCAGCGGTCCAAAAGGTAGTCAACGGACGGGTTCCTTTGATTGCTGGTGTCGGGACCAATGAAACTCGCGACTCGATTGAGTTTGTAAAAGAAGTGGACCAATTTGGTGGTTTTGCTGCCGGATTAGCGATTGTCCCTTATTACAACAAACCTTCTCAAGAAGGTATGTACCAGCATTTTAAGGCTATTGCAGACGCTTCTAACTTGCCAATCATAATCTATAATATTCCTGGGCGCGTGGTGGTCGAAATGACACCAGAAACCATGCTTCGTTTGGCAGAACATCCAAATATCATCGGGGTAAAAGAGTGTACAACCCTTGCCAATATGGCTTACCTAATCGAGCACAAGCCAGAGGAGTTCCTCATTTATACGGGAGAGGATGGAGATGCATTCCATGCCATGAACCTTGGGGCAGATGGTGTGATTTCAGTAGCTTCCCATACCAATGGGGATGAAATGCACGAAATGTTCCTAGCCATTGAAAATAATGATATTAAAAAAGCGGCGGCCATTCAGCGCCAATTTATCCCGAAAGTCAATGCTCTCTTCTCTTATCCAAGCCCAGCTCCTGTTAAAGCAGTCTTGAACTATATGGGCTTTGAAGCTGGTCCGACTCGTTTGCCATTAGTGCCAGCTCCTGCTGAGGAAGCGAAGCGCATCATCAAGGTTGTAGTGGATGGGGATTACCACGCGACCAAAGAAATCATTACGGGAGTTCTTCGTCCGGATTATTGATGTTTTAGATTCTTGACAAATCCCCTATTTATTTAGATAATAGAAGTATATTGATGATCAAGGAGAATAAGATGGAAGTCATTAAACGTAGTGGTGAAGTTGTAGAATTTGATCCAGATAAAATCTATCAAGCTGTTTTGAAGGCAGCACAAACAGTCTATGTCTTGACCGATGATCTTCGCCAAAACTTGGCGCAAGTGACTAAAAAAGTTGTGATGGATTTGGAAGAAGCGAAAGTGGAACGTGCCACAATCAGTATGATCCAATCAATGGTTGAGCACCGTTTACTTGGTGCTGGTTATATTACCATTGCAGAACACTATATTTCTTATCGTTTGCAACGCGATTTGGAAAGAAGTGGTTATGGAGATCACATCGCTGTTCACTTGCACTTTGAACAAATTCGCTAAGCTAAACCACTAGTTAGTAAATCACTCGTGGAGTAAATACCATAGAGTCTAACCACCCTTCATAGGGTGGTTTTGACTGTCTAGCAATTTATTTTTCTTGAAAGGGCTATATTTATGCAGAATCCAACCATCTTTACCTACCTTAATAGGGATTTCTCTGCTATTCCACTTTTTGATGGCTTAAGCGTTGATGGTATATCTCAAGGGAGTCAGGCAGATTTGCATCTGGCTGATGATTATCAGTCTCCTTCTATTGCTGTCTTCCGTTTTCTTGATGATCATTGGTTTCTTGATTGTTTGTCTGGGATGATTGAGGTGGATGGTGTGATCTATCAGAAAAATCAACGTGCTCTATTAAATCATCGTTCCATTATCCACCTTTGTGATGCTGACGGCCATGTTTTTCGCTCAAAATTCATCATTGTAGAAATGCAATCCCTAGAATGGAAGACCATTGAAAAAGATGCATTTCCGGTGGATTTGTCCTCGCTTGCTAGGATTGATTGTGTAGTTTTATCAAATCAGTTGGTTGTCAGACTAGGAAATCAGATCATTTACCAAGATCTTCAGTCAGCAGCTGCAGAACCATCTGTTTCAACTAGAGAGTGCCAGGACTTTTCTCATTCATCACTGACGATTGCTATTCAAGATGTAACAGTCGGAAATCTTTTAAACCGTAAAACCATTCTTAAGGACATTCAGGTAGAATTTAAACCTAAGGAGATGATACTTATTCTGGGTGGTTCTGGTGCTGGGAAATCAACCTTTATGGAAGCAGTGACAGGACTTGTTTATTCAAATACCAGTGCTTATTTTAATGGAGTGGATTTATTAAGTGATGGGGAGAAACAAGGGGTGATCACCCTCGCTCCTCAATCTCCGGATGAGCATTACCGAATGGAAGATACGGTCTATAAGAATTTAGAAGATGCAGCCAAACTCTATGGCCCATCTGAATTAGCAGAAAATCCTGAACTTCGAAAAGAAGAAGTCCTATCAGTTCTGAAAAAGTTGGATTTAGAATCGGTAAAAGGATCTAAGTGTTCTTCTCTTTCAGGTGGCCAGAAGAAAAAACTTACAATAGCAATGGAATACATCACACGCCCTGAGATTCTCTTTATGGATGAGCCGGATTCCGGTGTTGATGGGAGCATGGTCATGGAGGTCATGACCACACTGAGAGAGATTACGGATGAAGGAAAAATCTTATGTGTTATCACTCATACACCCGATCGTATTCGTCATCTCTTTGACAAGGTCATGGTGGTTGGAAAGAGTTCGGAAGGATGCGGAAGACTTTGTTACTTTGGATCTGTTGACAATGCGCTAAAAGTCTTTGCGGCTAATAGCTTAGAAGACATCGTCCATAAAATTTCAGGAGCTGAAAATGCAGCTCTTGTTGACCGATATGTGCTATGGTTTGAAAATGAAAGGAGAGGTGTCCATGCTGGATAAGAAGCAAGTCTCGATTTATTTTAGTAAATTCCTTCGACTCCTCATCAACAAAAAATCCCTATTTTTTGTATCAGAAGCGATTCTCCTTCCTTTCATCATTTCGATCGCTTTTAATGCTAATGAAGTTTTTAATAAATACCACATTACCAGAACTTCTTCGATCATGTTTATTTCTGCAGCTCTCTGGATTGGTCTCTTTAACTCAGTGACCAGTATTTGTAATGAGAGAAAAGTCATCAAGTTTGAGTACCAAATTAAAGGCTTGTCCTTACCTTCTTATGTAGCGGCACGTGTATTGACAGAGTTGGTTCTTTGTTTAGCCGAAGCTGTCTTAATGATAGGAACCATTGTTATACTTTATCCACATGCTCAAGGAAATGGAAGTCAGATAGTTCTTTTTGGGGTTACTTTGTTCTTGGTGATTTTTACTTCCGATATGTTGTCCTTATTGATTTCGGCATTTGTCAAAAAATCGTCCCAAGCGATGACAGCCATGCCGCTAGTATTGATGGTTCAACTGCTGTTTTCAAATTTTCTCCAATCTTTGGATGAAAAAATACCATTTTTAGTGTGGATCTCACATGCAACGATTACGAGATGGGGAACAACGGCCTTCTTTCGGATTGCAAACATGAACAATTTGGTCCCGTCTCAAGGTCATACTGACTGGCAAGTTTATCAAAAAGATGGGGTAGGAACCTATGCTTATGATTTACTTGCGATTCTTGGAAATTGGGGAGTCTTGATTGCTTTTTCAGCTCTATTTATGGTCGCAACTTCCCTAGTATTGACTTCTGTCCGTAAGGACGCTCGATAAAAAATAAGGAGATGATTTATGAAAAACTGTACCAATTGCCAGGCACCCATCAATGCTGGTGATGCCTTTTGTTCTAAATGTGGTGCTAAAGTTCAAGTAGCTGCCAAAGCTGAACCAAAAGCTGTTGCTTTTCAACCAAAGACAGTTCAATTAGGGCCAAGTCCAACTCAAGCCCCAGAACCTAAAAAACCAAAAAGAAACATTAGAGGAATTTTAGCAGGGATTTTTGTCCTTCTTGCTGTCATTGCTGTTTCAAGTTATTTCCTATTGAACCGTGGAAGCAGTGACACCATTAATTTAGAGGATTATGTAAAGCTGGAAATCAAAGGGAATGATGGTGAAGGATTTATTGTTGAGAAGTCAGTTAGTTTAAATAAGGAAAATTTAGACCGGGATATCAAGAAGAAACTTAAAGCGGATCACTCCAAAACGGAGAGTTCAAATTACAATATTGATCAGTTAGTTTCAAAAGTAGAATTTAGCGTTTATAAAGGGGATGAGCTGATAGATGTAAAAGAGCGAAAGAACCTAAACAACCACGATAAAATTACGGTTAAATTACTTTACGATAAAAGTGATCTTGAAAACATGATACCTGGCCTTCACTTTACTGGTACATCTGTAACTCAGGAGGCAGATCTAATCCCGCTTGTAGGTGTTGACCCCTTTAAGGGTTTTTATCCAAAAATCAAGGGCATTTCTCCAAATGGAACTTTATCAAAACCTTCTCAATTTGAAGGAAAAGATGTAGAAATTGTTGCAAAGGCAACCGCTAAATATGGTTTCCCATTTGATTATTATCTGAATGGAAAAGAAGTTTCAAGTAATGATCCCATTGCAGTTGGAGATGAAATTGAAATTCGTCTCAATGAAAGTGGTAAAAATGCGTTGAAAGAAAACGGTCAAACTGTTGAGAAAGGAAAAGACAGTATAAAATACAAGGTCACTTTGGCTGATTTTGAGGAAGGGGCTTATGTGACTTCCTTGTCAAAAGTGGATGAGGATACACAAGAAGCCATCTCTAAGAATGTAGAGGATGCAGCAAAGGCTTATGTGGCTGATCGCAATTACAAAGTCCTTCCAAAATTTGAAGGGATGGCTTTTGCGACAATAAAAGATGGAGTTGACTGGGGAGGTACATTTGATTCCAAAATCCCACAGCTAATCTATGTATACTCTATTACCAATACCTCCTATGGTAAAACAAAAACAAGTTATATTGTAATTTCGAAAATTACAGTTATTGAACAGGTTGAAAATCATGGGAAAGACAATGCTCATGAAAATCCTGGAAAAACTATTCAGACTTTTGAAAAAGATTCTAAGAAGTATGATTTTCAAAACTTTTCTGATCAGAATGATTTGAAGAACTCCTTTACTAGAAATATAGATACTTTTACCTATACAATGGACGATCAATTGAAATCGTTGATTAATTGGACGGAATAGAAAAAAATGAAGTTACCTAGGTAGCTTCATTTTTTGTATTCTCATTTGACGCTGAGAATTCAATAAAACATGTTATAATAGAAAAGACTGAACTGGAAAGGAATGGAGAACATGGCAACTATTCAATGGTTTCCTGGACACATGTCCAAAGCCAGAAGACAAGTACAAGAAAATATTAAATTTGTGGATTTTGTGACAATTTTGGTGGACGCTCGTTTGCCTCTATCAAGTCAAAATCCTATGTTAACAAAAATTGTTGGTGACAAGCCTAAGTTGATGATTCTGAACAAGGTAGACTTGGCCGATCCTGTCGCTACAAAAGAATGGCAGGAGTATTTTGAGTCGCAAGGAATCAAAACCTTGGCTATCAACTCCAAAGAGCAATCTACGGTTAAGAAGGTTACAGATGCTGCCAAGTCTTTGATGGCCGATAAAATTGCTCGCCAGAAAGAACGGGGGATTCAAATCGAAACCCTTCGGACCATGATTATTGGGATTCCCAACGCTGGTAAATCAACGCTGATGAACCGCCTAGCAGGGAAAAAGATTGCGGTTGTTGGAAATAAACCAGGAGTGACCAAGGGGCAACAGTGGTTGAAAACCAATAAGGACCTCGAAATCTTGGATACCCCAGGGATTCTTTGGCCAAAATTTGAAGATGAAGATGTAGCTCTAAAATTAGCTTTAACGGGTGCCATTAAGGACCAGTTATTGCCAATGGATGAGGTGACTATTTTTGGTCTTGAGTATTTTAAATCCCATTACCCAAAAGAGTTACAAGAACGCTATAAACAAATGGATTTGGAGCAGGAAGCGCCAGAAATCATTATGGAGATGACTCAACGCTTAGGCTTCCGAGATGATTACGATCGCTTTTACAGCTTGTTCGTCAAGGATGTACGTGATGGTCGTTTGGGTCACTATACCCTTGATCGTGTAGGTGAAGTGGATGCCAACGATTAAAGAAATCAAAGAGTGTTTGGCAACGATTAATAGGCTGGATCATCCCTTATTTGAAGAGTTGATCCTTGATGGTCGAGCGGGCGTTCAAGCGGCTATCAGCAAACGAAAACGCGAACTCCAAAAACAAGTGGACGAAGACTTGCGTTTAGAAAAAATGCTAGCCTATGAGAAAGAACTCTATGCTCGAGGGATTCATCTTATTGCAGGTGTGGATGAAGTAGGGAGAGGCCCTTTGGCAGGTCCTGTCGTCGCAGCAGCCGTTATTCTGCCGGAAAATTGTAAGATTCCAGGTTTAAACGATAGTAAGAAAATTCCAAAATCGAAGCACTATGCTATTTATCAAGCGGTTTTAGACCAGGCTCTCTCTGTCGGGATTGGGATAAAAGATAATCAGGTCATTGATCAGGTTAATATTTATGAAGCAACCAAATTAGCCATGCTAGAGGCTATTCAAGAATTGGACCCTCGACCTCAACACCTCTTGATTGATGCTATGAAATTGGATCTCCCTATTTCTCAGACATCCATCATCAAAGGAGATGCTAATTCTCTATCTATCGCAGCGGCTTCTATTGTGGCGAAGGTGACACGAGATCAGATGATGGCAGCCTATGACCAACAATATCCAGGTTATGATTTTGCTCAAAATGCGGGGTACGGGACAAGCAATCATCTTGAGGGCTTGGAAAAACATGGGGTCACCCCTATCCATCGCCGAAGCTTCGAACCCATTAAGTCCATGACGGATCTTGACTAGGAGGGAAGGAAATGCTCTTAGCCTTTGACATTGGCGGAACCTTTATTAAATATGCCTTAGTGAATGAAGCCTATCAGGTAAGTGATTCTTCCAAAGTTCCAACACCAGCTACTATTGAGGAATTCTGGGAAGCTCTTGAGCGCGTGATTTGCTTGTTCCAGAATCGAATCACTGGGATCGCCATCTCTTGTCCGGGTGAAATCAATAGTCGACTGGGATTTGTCTTCAAAGGTGGCCTCATTCCTTATTTAAGGAATATTCCTTTAGCTTCTCGTTTAAATAAGACTTTTCAAGTCCCTGTGACCGTCCTCAACGATGGGGATGCTGCAGGCTTGGAAGAAGCACGAATTGGAAACCTCCAGGATTGTGATTGTGGCGCAACCTTTGTGTTAGGAACTGGGGTAGGCTTAGCCTTGACTTCCAACGGTTCCTTAATTTCCACCTGGAATCTCAAGGATTATCTTCGTTGGCCAAGCTTAGGGGAGAAGCAAGTGACTCCTGAACAAAAGCAATATCAGACCGAGATTTTGAGACATGGGATTTCCAGTTTGGTTCAAAATTTAGGCTCTGCAGTCAATTTTGTGGCTAATTCTAGTCGGCTCATAGAATTGCCTGAAGAAGATGGAGTTCAAGTTTTTGAAGTCCTTGAAGCTGGTTATCATGAGGAATTGCAAGACTTATTTGCTTCTTATTGTCGGGAAATTGCGATTCTAATCTATAACCTTCAGTCTTTGGTTCGGCTTGAAAAAGTGACGATTGGTGGGGGAATTAGTAGTCAACCCCTTCTTTTAGAAGAGATTAACCATCAGTATAAAAGCCTGATGGAGGAAAGTGGGGAGCAACGATTTTCTTTAGTGGAGATTCAAGCAGCTCGTTACCACAACTCAAGTAATCTTTTGGGGGCAGTTTGTCATTTTAATATCTTAGAAAATCATTAAAAAGTTCTATTTTTAGAGCTTTTTTTGTTTTCTTTTACGAATATTATAAATAGATAGTAGAAATTGAGGTTTAAAAATGAACAAATATGAACTTTATAAATTAAAGGTTGCTGGCCTGTCAAATCTACAGGTTTTTAACATTGTCAATTACTGGGAAATGAATGGGGAGTGGCCCTCTTTAGAATTAATGGCAAAAATTGCAGGTTGTCGCAATCAAACACTATTTATGGAACGGTATATCCGGATTGATGACAAGGTCTTGAGAGAAGAGTTTAAGGAGTTTGATTCGATTTCCATTATGGATCCGGAATATCCTGAAGAACTTCTCTGGATGCATAACCCACCTGTTTTGTTGTTTTATGAAGGAAATATTGACCTCCTCAAGCATCCTAAGATTGCGGTTGTAGGGAGTCGATCCTGTAGCCGTACAGGGATTCAATCTGTCGAGAAAATCATTAACGAGTTAAATAATGAATTGATTGTGGTGAGTGGATTAGCCAAGGGAATTGATGCTGCGGCCCATTATGCTGCTATTCGAAATGGAGGAAAGACAATTGGAGTGATTGGGACTGGCTTAGATGTCTTCTATCCTAGATCCAATAAACAATTGCAGAAGTACATGAGTGGGAACCATTTAGTGTTAACAGAATACGGTCCAGGCCAAGGTCCGCAAAAACATCATTTTCCAGAACGTAATCGGATTATTGCTGGGCTTTCTAGAGCAGTGATTGTGGCGGAAGCGCGGATGCGGTCTGGAAGTCTGATCACCTGTGAGCGTGCTATGGAAGAAGGGCGAGATGTCTTTGCTATTCCTGGGTCGATCTTGGATGGACGTTCAGATGGCTGTCACCACCTCATTCAAGAAGGTGCAAAGCTGGTCACCAGTGGAAAAGATGTCCTAGATGAGTTTGAATTTTAAAATGAGTTTTCCTATAGGAGAACTTCACGGTTGACATCCCGAAAAAAATAGTTTACACTCTATGAGGTTTATTACAAAATAGAGGTAAAAAAGTGGCTACTAAAACAAAAAAGAAAACCACAACAACTAAAAAGAATTTAGTCATCGTGGAGTCTCCTGCGAAAGCGAAGACGATTGAAAAGTATCTTGGTAGAAATTATAAGGTCATGGCCAGCGTGGGTCATATTCGTGACTTGAAAAAATCTACCATGTCTATTGATTTTGAGAACAATTACGAACCAGAGTACATCAATATTCGCGGAAAAGGTCCTTTGATTAATGATTTGAAAAAAGAGGCTAAAAAAGCCAAACAAGTCTTTCTCGCAAGTGACCCGGACCGTGAAGGAGAAGCTATTTCTTGGCATTTGGCGCATATTCTTCATTTGGATAAGGAAGATAAGAACCGCGTCGTTTTCAATGAAATTACCAAGGATGCGGTAAAAAATGCCTTTCAAGAACCTCGTAAGATTGATATGGATCTGGTAGATGCTCAACAAGCTCGCCGTGTCTTGGACCGGATTGTTGGGTACTCCATCTCACCAATTCTATGGAAAAAGGTGAAGAAGGGACTTTCGGCTGGTCGGGTGCAATCCGTTGCGCTTAAATTGATTATTGACCGGGAAGAGGAAATCAATGCCTTCCAACCAGAAGAATATTGGACAATTGATGGAACCTTTAAAAAGGGGACTAAGCAATTCCAAGCCAATTTCTATGGAATGAATGGCAAGAAGATAAAACTTCAAAACCAGGAGGATGTAAAAGCTGTACTTTCGCATCTCGATAGGAAAGAGTATATCGTTGAAAAGGTTGAGAAGAAAGAGCGCAAACGCAATGCTCCGCTTCCTTACACAACTTCTTCCATGCAGATGGACGCAGCCAATAAGATTAACTTCCGTACACGTAAGACCATGATGGTGGCCCAGCAATTGTACGAAGGAATCAATATTGGATCTGGTGTTCAAGGTTTGATCACTTATATGCGTACGGATTCGACTCGGATTAGTCCAGTCGCTCAAAATGAAGCAGCTAGCTTTATCGTTGATCGATTTGGAGATAAGTATTCTAAGCATGGTAGCCGGGTTAAGAATGCTTCTGGCGCACAAGATGCCCACGAAGCCATTCGTCCTTCTAGCGTCTACAATACGCCTGAGAAAATCGCCAAGTACCTAGACAAGGACCAGCTCAAGCTCTACACCTTGATCTGGAATCGTTTTGTGGCTAGTCAGATGACGGCAGCTGTTTTTGATACCATGAATGTCCGTTTGGGGCAAAATGGGGTTCAATATACAGCAAATGGAAGTCAGGTGAAATTTGACGGCTATTTGGCGATCTATAATGATTCGGACAAAAATAAGATGCTACCGGACATGGAAGAAGGGGACACCGTCACTCAGGTCAACAGCAAACCTGAACAGCACTTTACCCAACCACCAGCCCGTTATTCTGAAGCGACCTTGATTAAGACTTTAGAAGAAAACGGTGTTGGTCGTCCTTCAACCTATGCACCGACCATTGAGACTATTCAAAAACGCTATTACGTGAAGCTTGTAGCAAAACGCTTCGAGCCAACCGAATTAGGGGAAATCGTCAATAAACTGATCGTTGAATTCTTCCCAGATATCGTCAATGTTACCTTTACCGCAGAGATGGAAGGGAAGCTAGATGATGTCGAACTCGGAAAAGAACAGTGGCAAAAGGTCATTGATTCCTTCTACCAACCATTTAAAAAAGAAGTAGCCAAAGCTGAAGAGGAAATGGAGAAAATCCAAATCAAGGATGAGGCTGCTGGATTTGACTGTGAGGTTTGTGGAAGTCCGATGGTTATCAAGTTGGGTCGATTCGGTAAATTCTTCGCTTGTAGCAATTTCCCTGATTGCCGTCATACGCAAGCCATCGTCAAGGAGATTGGTGTGGAATGTCCAGACTGTCACCAAGGCCAAATCATCGAGCGTAAAACCAAGCGGAACCGTCTCTTCTATGGCTGCAATCGCTATCCAGACTGCGAATTCACCTCTTGGGATAAGCCAATTGGCCGTGACTGTCCGAAATGTGGTCACTACCTAGTTGAGAAAAAAGTTCGTGGTGGTGGTAAGCAAGTCGTATGTAGCAACGGCGACTACGAAGAAGAAAAAGTGAAATAAGATTTTAGAATGATTCTATGTCTATTATAACGGCAATTTTAACAAATGTCTGTTATAATAGACATTTTTGTTTTTTTTCGTTATAATAGACACAAGGAGGTGGGCTTATGTATCTTGCTTTAATTGCAGATGTCATTGATTCCAAAATGGTTCAAGAGCGTTTTGACCTGCAAAAACAGTTAGAAAAAACGCTTCAAACAATGAATGAACTATTTGGAGAATTCATAGCATCCAATTTTACCTTGACCCTTGGTGATGAGTTTCAGGGGCTCTTAAAGGTGGATGCTCCGGTTTTTCAAATCATCGATACCCTGCGTTCTGAACTAACCCCGACTCAACTTCGTTTCGGGATTGGTCTCGGGGAGATTGTAACGGATATTGATCCCTTACAAAGTATCGGTGCGGATGGGCCAGCCTATTGGAATGCACGCGCCGCCATCAATCTGGTCCATCAGAAAAATGACTACGGCAATACCCAGATCTATTTTTCAAGTGGGAAGGAAAAGCAAGACTTTTTTGTGAATGCCCTCATCGCTTCCGGGGAAGCCATTCGTTCAGGTTGGCGTGGCAGTCAGGAAGAAATCCTGCTAGATCTTCTTAAGAGATGTGTATATAGTGAGAATTTTAGCCAGCAGGATTTGGCCCAATCGCTAGCCATCAACCCGAGTGCTCTCTCTAAACGGCTGAAAAGTAGTAGTATCCGTGTTTACTTACGGGGGCGAGCAGCAGCACTAGCGAGTATTCAAAGTTTAGCGAAAGGAGAGGCTTATGACAGGATTATCTAGTATCGTAACAAATCCATACTTGCTTCTCTTGTTAAGTTGTCATTTGTTGTCGGATTATTATTTTCAAAGTCAAAAGATGGCGGACCACAAGGATCATGATAAGAAGGTGCTTGGCCTTCACATTCTGTATGTAGCTCTGCCTCTATTCGTCGTTTCCCTCTGCCATCTGGATTTGTGGTGGATTTGCTTGGCCATTTTGCTGACTCATGCAGGGATTGATTACGGAAAACCTTTGGTGCAGAAGCAATTGAATTTAACAGCAGCATGGACTTTTGCATTGGATCAAGTCTTGCATGTCGCTATCATTAGTTTCCTAGTTCTTTGGGGAGCTAAAAATGGCACGACTTATTTGCCTAGTGACAGTTTAAAGCTAATCTTTTATGTCTTCCTAGTGGGAAAACCGACCAATATCGTCTTTAAAATTCTCTTTTCCAAGTATCAGCCGACGATGGAGGAGAAAATGGATACCATCACTGGGGCTGGCTCTATGATTGGCTTCTTAGAGCGGTTGATTATCGGTGCCTGTCTCGTCTACGGCCAATTTGCTTCTATCGGCCTGGTCTTTACAGCAAAGTCCATCGCCCGCTACAATAAAATTTCGGAGAATCCAGCCTTCGCAGAGTATTATTTAATCGGGTCCTTATTCAGTATCCTATCAGCCCTCTTTGCTGCTTGGTTGTGTCTATAAGAAAACAAATAACAGACTTAGGTCTAAGACAGGAAGGAAAACCCTCCCTGTCTTTTTACTTGGCTTTCTGGTATAATGGACCAAGTAGAAAATTAGAAAGATTTGTGGGTGTCTAACAGCTTAGTGGGGTGTTTGGATACCCAAAGAGGTATTAGTGTCATGTCTCAATCTTATATCAATGTTATCGGTGCAGGCCTTGCTGGCTCGGAAGCAGCTTATCAGATTGCCCAACAGGGTATTCCGGTCAAGCTTTACGAAATGCGGGGAGTCAAATCTACTCCACAACACAAAACAGACAACTTTGCTGAGTTAGTCTGTTCCAACTCTCTCCGAGGGGATTCTCTAACCAATGCTGTCGGGCTCCTCAAAGAAGAAATGCGACGTTTAGGTTCTGTTATCCTTGAAGCTGCAGAAGCGACTCGTGTGCCGGCTGGTGGAGCATTGGCAGTGGACCGAGAAGGCTTTGCTAGTCGGGTAACGGAGAAGGTATCTCAACACCCGCTCATCGAAGTGATTCGCGATGAAATTACAGAATTGCCGACAGACGCGATCACAGTGGTCGCAACGGGTCCTCTAACCAGTGATGCCTTGGCGGAAAAGATCCACGCGCTCAATGGTGGCGATGGCTTCTATTTCTACGATGCAGCAGCTCCTATTATCGATGTCAATACCGTCGATATGAATAAGGTTTACCTCAAGTCTCGTTATGACAAAGGAGAAGCGGCTTATCTCAACTGTCCCATGACCAAACAAGAGTTTATGGACTTCCATGAGGCTTTGGTGAATGCGGAAGAAGCCCCGCTCAACTCTTTTGAAAAAGAAAAGTATTTCGAAGGTTGTATGCCAATTGAAGTCATGGCCAAACGAGGCATCAAAACCATGCTCTATGGTCCTATGAAACCAGTTGGTCTCGAGTATCCAGATGACTACAAAGGACCTCGTGATGGGGAGTTTAAGACCCCTTATGCGGTAGTCCAATTGCGCCAAGACAATGCAGCTGCTAGCCTCTACAATATCGTTGGCTTCCAAACTCACCTTAAATGGGGTGAGCAAAAACGAGTCTTTCAAATGATTCCTGGTTTGGAAAATGCGGAATTTGTGAGATACGGCGTCATGCACCGTAATTCCTACATGGACTCTCCAAATCTGCTTGAACAGACTTACCGTTCTAAGAAGCAAGCCAACCTCTTCTTTGCGGGTCAAATGACAGGAGTAGAGGGCTATGTCGAGTCAGCGGCTTCAGGTTTGGTGGCTGGGATCAATGCGGCACGTCTTTTTAAAGGAGAAGAAGCAGCGATTTTCCCAGAAACAACGGCCATCGGAAGTCTCGCTCACTATATTACCCATGCCGACAGCAAGCATTTCCAACCCATGAATGTCAACTTTGGAATTATCAAGGAACTGGAAGGCCCACGCATTCGAGATAAGAAGGAACGGTATGAGAAAATTGCCGAACGTTCCTTGCAAGATTTGGCAACATTTATTGGAAAATAAAGTCAATCAATGAAAAAGTTTGGAGAAATCCAGACTTTTTCTTATAAAAATGGTATAATAAGTAAAAATTTAGAATATAGAGAGTTTTCTGACAATGAATAAATCCTACTTTTATTTAGAGATGAAGACACACGAGTTGAAAGTGCCTTATACCGGAAAACTCCGTCGTGTGCGAGTCTTATTACCTAAGAATTATGAAGCAGATACAGATCGAAGCTACCCTGTGGTTTATTTTCACGATGGTCAAAACGTTTTGTATAGCAAGGAGGCCTATGCGGGTCATTCCTGGAAAGTCATTCCAGCCATTAAGCGAAATCCTGACATTAGTCGCATGATTGTCGTTGCCATTGATAACGATGGTTTGCAACGGATGAACGAATACTCTGCCTGGAAGTACAAGGAGTCCAATATCCCTGGTATGCAATTTGGAGGCAAGGGTGTCGAGTATGGGGAGTTTGTCATGGAGGTCGTCAAACCCTTTATCGATCAAGAATATCGAACCCTTGCTGATAGAGAACATACAGCTATGATTGGATCTTCGCTTGGTGGGAATATCACTCAATTCTTGGGCCTAGAGTACCAAGACCAAATTGGTTGTCTAGGAGTCTTCTCCTCTGCTAACTGGTTGCACCAAGAGGCCTTTGACCGCTATATCGAGAGGAAGAAGCTTTATGCAGATCAACGGATCTACATCTATGTGGGGACTGAAGAAGCTGATGATACGGATAAAACGCTGATGGCGGGAAATATCAAGCAAGCCTATATCGACTCATCCCTTCGTTACTATCACGATGCCATTCAACAAGGAGTGGCTTTGGAAAATATTGCTATTCGGATACAATCTGGGGCTATTCACCACGAAGAAGCCTGGGCTGAGAATCTTCCAGAATGCCTTCGTTTTTTGGCAGAAAAATGGGATTAATAGTCTGTAAATAAAGAAATATAGAGAAAGAGGGAACTTATGAATATTGAACATTTAAGCCATTGGAGTGGCCAACTTAACCGCGAAATGTATCTAAACCGCTATGGACATGCAGGGATTCCTGTAGTGGTCTTTGCTTCATCAGGTGGGAGCCATAACGAGTACTATGACTTTGGTATGATTGATGCTTGTGCTCAGTTTATCGAAGAAGGTCGGGTTCAATTCTTCACCCTTTCGAGTGTCGATAGTGAAAGCTGGCTTTGTGATTGGAAAAACCCTCATGATCGAGCAGAGATGCACCGTGCTTACGAGCGCTATGTGATTGAAGAAGCCATTCCTTTCATCAAGCACAAAACAGGCTGGTTTGATCCGATGATGACGACTGGTTGTTCTATGGGAGCCTATCACGCCCTTAATTTCTTCTTGCAACATCCAGATGTCTTCAACAAGGTGATTGCCTTGAGTGGTGTCTATGATGCTCGTTTCTTTGTTGGTGAGTTTGGTGGTGACGAAGCGATTTATCAAAACTCGCCATCTGATTATATTTGGCATCAAAATGACGGCTGGTTTATTGACCGTTACCGTCAGGCGGAAATTGTCATTTGTACCGGTCTTGGAGCTTGGGAACAAGATGGCCTACCATCTTTCTACAAACTAAAAGAAGCCTTTGACCACAAAAATATTCCTGCATGGTTTGCTGAGTGGGGCCATGACGTCGCTCACGATTGGGACTGGTGGCGCAAGCAAATGCCTTATTTCTTAGGTCAGATGTATTTATAAGCTAAAAAGGAGGAGACCTCTATGAATTATCTTGTTATTTCACCTTATTATCCGCAAAACTTTCAACAATTTACCATCGAGCTGGCTAACAAAGGCATTACTGTCTTAGGGATTGGTCAGGAGCCTTATGAACAGTTAGACGAGCCATTGCGCAATAGTTTAACAGAGTATTTCCGAGTTGATAACATGGAAAACTGGGACGAAGTGAAGCGAGCAGTAGCCTTTCTTTTCTACAAACACGGGCCAATCGATCGCATCGAATCCCACAATGAATACTGGTTGGAATTGGATGCAGCGCTTCGTGAACAATTCAATGTCTTCGGTGCCAAACCAAAAGATTTGAAGAAAACCAAGTTTAAATCAGAAATGAAAAAACTCTTCAAGAAAGCTGGAGTCCCAGTCGTTCCGGGTGCAGTGGTCAAAGCCGAAAAAGACATTGACAAGGCTGTGAAGAAGATTGGGTTGCCATTAATCGCCAAGCCTGACAATGGGGTAGGAGCAGCAGCAACCTTCAAGCTTGAAAATGCAGAAGATGTAGACCATTTCAAGGCAGAATGGGATGGCCATACCGAGTACTTCTTTGAGAAATTCGTCACTTCTAGTGAGATTTGTACCTTTGATGGTCTGGTCGATCGCGATGGCAACATTGTCTTCTCAACGACTTTTGACTATGCTTATACGCCACTTGACTTGATGCTCTACAAGATGGACAATTCTTATTATGTCCTAAAAGAGATAGATCCAAAATTGCGTCAATACGGGGAAGCGATTGTTAAAGCTTTTGGCATGAAGGAGCGTTTCTTCCACATTGAGTTCTTCCGAGATGGGGATGACTATATTGCGATCGAGTACAATAATCGTCCTGCAGGTGGCTTTACAATTGATGTCTACAACTATGCTCACTCGATTGATTTGTACCGTGGTTATGCAGCCATCGTAGCCGGAGAACCATTCCCAGCTTCTGAATTTGAACCCCTATATTGCTTGGCGACTTCACGCCGTGCCAATGCAGCTTATGTCCTTTCTGAGGATGAAGTTTTAGCTAAATACCATGACCAATTCCGCGTGAAGAAAGATATGCCTGCTGCCTTTGCCGAGCTTCAAGGTGACTACCTTTACATGTTAACAACGCCAAGTCGTGAAGAGTTAGAACAAATGATTCATGACTTTGGCCAACGCCATCAATAAAATGATTGAGAGTGGGACAGAAATCGGTAATTCGTTAGAATTCGATTTCGTCGTCCCACCTCCGCAAAGTTGAGTAGGGCTGTAAAAGCTGATGAAATCAGCGTAGTAGAGCCCACTCAACCACTGCGTC
>NZ_JVIQ01000001.1:0-42844 GCF_001072745.1 Streptococcus sp. 400_SSPC
AACTTTCCTTAGGTGAGTACGGACGTTAGGTGAAATTATCCAGTGGATGATTTCAGCAATCCAAGAAGTTCCATGGCTAAATAAAGATACAAAGGGCGTCTGCGGATAAAGTCAAAATAGGAAGTTTGACGTAGAATCTTTCGATTCTAGGAGAATTTATCTTTTTGACACAATCCGCAGACCGTGTTCAATTAGTTTTGAGCCCCTTCGTTCTTTAATTTCTAGGCTCAGGCTAAAACAGTTCCCCAAACTGTGTTACTCTCAAAACTCCCGAGTGCCTGAAACAATTAGGTTTCATGCACTTTTCTCACATCGGAAAGTTTTAGATCTGCTTAAATGACTCAAAAAATAGAATCCTTTTTTGAAGAATCGTTTAGTTGTTTTCTGTAAAAAGTTTGTCTACATACTAAAGCAGGCTTTTTCTGATGAGACAGGAAGAAGAGGTAAATTAAATCGTCAGACTTTTTACAGATTATCTCTTTTCCGTTGAAATTCTATCTAAAGATAGGGATTTATGATAAAATAAAGTGTTACAACTAAAGGTATGAATAAAGGAAGACTATGCGCAAAGAAATATCCCCTGAATTATTTAATTATAATAAATATCCTGGACCGGAATTTCGTCTGGTTGGCAATCAAGTGCTAGCAGAACAATTGACATTTGAGCTAGTTGAGAACCAAAATGATGCCTTTGATGCGACGGTCTTTGGTCAGCGCTTTTCAGAGGTTTTAACCAAATTTGATTATATTGTCGGTGATTGGAGCAATGAACAGTTGCGTCTACGTGGCTTCTATAAGGACGACCGTCCGGTCACAGATACAGAGAAAATCAGTCGCTTGGAAGATTATTTATTAGAATACTGTAGCTATGGCTGTGCTTATTTTGTCCTGGAAAATGCAGAACCACGTCGAGCATCCTTTGACAAGAAATCTTCTCCAAAGCAACAGGAAGAGGGCAATCGTTCTGCTAAGCGTGGCGGTCGTCAAAATCGCCGCAATCGCTCCAAAAATCAGCCACGAGAACGTGAACAAGAGCAAAAACAAAAGGCTTCTCAACCAAAGAAAAAGAACCGTCAGCGGTCTAGAAAAAAAGATGCACAGGGTGAGCAAGAACGCCACTTTGTCATCCGTCAAAAGTAAAGAGAGAAAAGAGATAAGATGAAACCTTCAATTTATGGTCTGACTCGACAAGAACTGATCGAGTGGGCAGAAGAACATGGTGAAAAGAAATTCCGAGCAACCCAAATCTGGGAATGGCTTTATCGGAAACGCGTTCAGTCATTTGAAGAAATGACCAACCTATCGAAGGACTTGATCGAAACCTTGAATGACCAGTTCGTGATCAATCCTTTGAAACAACGGATCGTTCAAGAATCAGCAGATGGAACCGTCAAATACCTCTTTGAGTTGCCAGACGGCATGTTGATCGAGACGGTATTGATGCGCCAACATTATGGCTTGTCGGTCTGTGTCACCACTCAGGTAGGGTGCAACATCGGCTGTACCTTCTGTGCATCTGGTTTGATCAAGAAACAACGCGACTTGAACAGTGGGGAAATCGTTGCCCAAATCATGTTGGTTCAAAAATACTTTGACGAACGTGGACAAGATGAACGCGTCAGCCACATCGTTGTGATGGGAATTGGTGAGCCATTTGATAACTACAAGAATGTCTTGAGCTTTGTCCGTACGGTCAATGATGACAAGGGGCTGGCTATCGGTGCGCGCCACATTACCGTTTCAACGTCTGGCTTAGCCCATAAGATTCGTGATTTTGCTAATGAAGGGGTTCAGGTCAATTTGGCAGTATCCCTGCATGCTCCAAACAATGACTTGCGTTCTAGCATCATGAAAATCAACCGAGCTTTCCCAATTGAGAAACTGTTTGCGGCGATTGAGTACTATATCGAAACGACCAACCGCCGGGTGACCTTCGAGTACATCATGCTTAATGAAGTCAATGATGGTGTCGAACAAGCCTTGGAATTGGCAGAACTCCTTAAAAAGATCAAGAAGCTATCTTATGTCAACTTGATTCCTTACAACCCAGTTAGTGAGCATGACCAATATAGCCGGAGTCCAAGAGAGCGCGTGATGGCCTTCTATGACACCTTGAAGAAAAACGGAGTCAACTGTGTGGTTCGTCAAGAGCATGGTACGGATATCGATGCTGCTTGTGGACAATTGCGTTCCAATACGATGAAGAGAGATCGGGAGAAAGCCATTGTTGAAGAAGCTCAACCGTAACAACTGGCTGATAGAAGAAGGGCAATTAACAAAAAAAGGAAGACAACTGCTACTAGGTGGCAGTTTCTTCTATTTTGTCCTGCTCTGTCTCATGTGTTTTCTTCCCCAGCGGCCTGAACCAGGGATGGAAACACCTGGGATTCAACATTTTGGTCGTGTAGTCGTATTACTGATTCCCTTTAATTCTCTCATCAACCTAGGTCAAATGACCAGTCTGCTCCAGCTGATCAAGGTGTTTGTACAGAATATAGCCAATATCTTTCTCTTATCTCCTTTGGTCTTTCAACTGCTGTGGCTCTGGTCCTGGCTAGGCACTCGGAAACGCGTCCTTTGCTTTAGTCTAGGGATGAGTGTGTGGATTGAGCTTAGTCAGATCGTACTAGACCACTTGTTTGATTTCAATCGGGTGTTTGAGATAGATGATCTGTGGACCAATACTCTGGGAGGCTACCTGGCCTATTTGTGTTTTAAATGGCTGCAAGCTTCAATGGGGAAGGACAATCTATTTTAGTTTGGACTAAAATCCGAACGATTGAATACGATTTCAAATTTTGGGTTGACAAAGTCAGAAGCGGGAGCTATAATAGCTTCAAGACATCAGAAAAGTAGAGGTTTTTCTCACTTCCAGGGAGCTTGTGGTGATTGCGAACAAGCAGTGGTCAATCTTGAAATGGGCTGATGCGTTTATGATGATGAATTTGAAACAATAAAAATTCGGTGAGCACACCTTATCGTGCACCCTGTTGTTAGACAGGTCAGAGATGTAGGAGAAAGAATGTCTCCCTACAATTGAGGTGGCACCGCGGTATCGAATCGTCCTCACACAGATTTTTCTGTGTGAGGTTTTTTGTATCTCAAAGGAATCCAGTGAGACTGCAGCTCAAAGGGCCAGCGAGAGAAAAAATCATAAACAAGATTGAAAATATAGAAAAGAGGACACAATCATGACAGAAACAAAAGGCTATTTCGGACAATTTGGTGGATCTTTCGTACCAGAACCTATTCAAAACTTGCTGGATCAATTAGAGGCAACCTTTGAACAGTACAAAAATGACCCAGAATTTATCGCAGAATACAAACATTATTTGAAAGATTACTCTGGTCGGGAAACACCGCTCTACTTTGCGGAAAGTTTGACAGATCATTTAGGTGGGGCAAAAATTTATTTGAAGCGCGAAGATTTGAATCACCTAGGTTCGCATAAATTGAATAACGTCTTGGGGCAAATCCTCTTAGCCAAACGCATGGGCAAAACGCGCGTGATTGCTGAAACAGGAGCCGGTCAACACGGTGTGGCTACAGCGGCTGCAGCAGCTAAGTTCGGCATGGCCTGTGATGTCTACATGGGAGCAGAAGACGTGGAGCGTCAACGTCTCAATGTCTTCCGCATGGAAATGATGGGGGCAACCGTTCATGCGGTTGAAACAGGAACAAAAACCTTGAAAGACGCCGTAGATGCTGCGTTTGGAGCATGGATGGCGGATCTCGATGCCTTTTACGTTTTGGGTTCTGCTGTTGGTCCTCACCCTTACCCAACCATTGTGCATGAATTCCAAAAGGTGATCAGTGAAGAATCTAAACGCCAAATCTTGGAAAAAGAAGGTCGTTTGCCAGACTATGTGATTGCCTGTGTTGGTGGTGGATCCAATGCCATCGGTGCCTTCTCCCAATATGTAGGCGATGAGGAAGTCAAATTGGTCGGTGTTGAAGCAGCTGGTCATGGTTTGGACACAGACCAGCACGCAGCGACCATGACTAAGGGGACTGTAGGAGTTGTCGATGGGATGAAGACCTACGCTGTCTTTGGCGAAGATGGAAAAGTAGCGCCAGTGTACTCGATCTCTGCTGGTTTGGACTACCCAGGGGTTGGTCCAGAGCATGCCTTCTTTAAAGATTCTGGTCGTGTTGAATATGTAGCAGCGACAGATGATGAAGCGGTTCAAGCTCTTCTTCTACTCAGTAAGACAGAAGGGATCCTCCCAGCCATTGAAAGCTCACACGCGATTGCAGAAGCTGTCAAACGTGCTCCACAATTGGACAAGGACAAGATTATTATTATCAATGTCTCTGGACGTGGGGATAAGGACGTGGCTGCCATTGCAGATTATCTAGAAGCGAAAGCTACAAAATAAGAAATCTTATCTGCTTAAAATTGTAAAAAACAGTAAAGCATGATAACTCAGAAAAAGACAGGGAACAAAAGGAATCCGGTCTTTTTCTTTTTTAAAGAGAAAGGCAAGGAGACCAATGAGGGAAGCCCCTTGCATGACTAGGAGGACTTGGACGGCCGAGAGGGTCAAAGAAAAAGTAGCCAGCAAGAGAAAATCCCCTGCTCCAATGCCGATGGAGTAAACAGCTGACAGGACTCCTAAGAAGAGAAAGACTCCCATCAAGAGGGTAGGACTGGTGAAAAACAGGCAAAGAGCGTGGAGCACTAGCCAGAGGAGGAGCGGGTACTCCATGGATCGAAAATCATAGATGGCCAAAACGCAACTGCCAAGAAGAACCAGGAGATGAGGAATGGGAAGAAGACCCTGATAGCACAGTAAAAAAAGGAGACCACTCCAGGCTTCAAAGAGGGCATACCAATAAGGAAGAGAGCTCTGGCAGTAGCGGCAACGGAATCGAAAAAGGCATTGCGAAAGAATAGGAATCAAGTCTAGAAATCCCAAGGTCTGTTGACATTGGTCGCAATGGCTTCTTGGACGAATGATGGAGCTTTCTGGAAAACGGTCGATGACGAGACCTAAAAAGGAGGCCATACAGGCGCCGACTGTAAAAAAATAGAAGTTGATCATACTTATAGTATTCGTAAAAAAGATGACTAATGAGGATTAGAAATGAAACAATTTTCTAACTTTTCTTATTTGAGCATTTTCTCTTGCATTTCTTAATTAGAAGGATTATAATATAACTAAATTAGAATAATTCTAAAAAAGGAGAACTCATTTATGACAACAATCAAAAAAGAAGCAGCAAAAGATGTAGCAACATTTGCAACTATTAGCGAAGTAAGCAAGAGCTTAACCGATACAAAAGCGGTTTTGAATCAAGTGGTGGCAGACCTTTATGTCGCTCATATTGCCTTGCACCAAGTACATTGGTATATGCGTGGTCGTGGCTTCCTCGTATGGCATCCAAAAATGGATGAGTATATGGAAAGCTTGGATGCGACTCTTGATGAAGTAAGTGAACGCTTGATTACCTTGGGTGGTGCTCCGTACGCTAGCATGGTTGAGTTCTTGGAACATAGCAACATCCAAGAAGAAAAAGGTTCATTCGAACGCTCTATGGAAGAAAATTTTGGACGTGTCCTTTCTATCTTCCGCTACTTGGTAAGTCTTTATCAAAAAGCCTTGGATATCACAGATGCTGAAGGAGATGACGTGACCAACGATATCTTTGTTGGTGCAAAAGCTGAATTGGAAAAACATATCTGGATGATTGCCGCTGAATTAGGACAAGCACCAGGTTTATAATCTGAAATTAAACAAACGAGCCTTCCTTGCTTGGGAGGCTCGTTTTTGGGAGGAGATTTTTCCTGTAAATAAAACAGGGGCCATCTTGAAAATACTTGAAAGATTTGATAGAATAAGCACATGAAAACCCTGTACGATGTTCAACAATTTCTGAAAAAATTTGGAATCATTATTTATGTCGGAAAACGGCTTTACGACATTGAATTGATGAAGATTGAATTGAAAAGGATCTATGACGCTGGGCTGATGGAAAAATTGGATTATCTAGAAGCAGAAGCTGTCTTACGTAGAGAACACGCACAGGAATTACGTTATTTAGAAGAGGAGAAAGAAAAGTGAATGTAACAAGTGTTTTAGTATGGTTGATTGTTTTAGGGATGTTTGGCTGGATGGGCTACAATTACTTCCGTATCCGTCGTGCTGCAAAAATTGTGGACAATGTAGAGTTTGAAGAATTGATCCGCAAAGGCCAATTAGTGGACTTGCGTGATCCGAATGAATTCCACGCTAAGCATATTTTGGGAGCTCGGAACATTCCATCCAACCAATTAAAAGTGAGCTTGGCTGCCCTTCGCAAAGATAAGCCAGTCTTGCTCTATGAGAACAGTCGTGGGTCCCGTGTGACCAATGCGGCCCTCTTCTTGAAAAAACAGGGTTACAAAGATATCTATATCTTGTCCTATGGTTTGGATTCTTGGGATGGAAAGGTAAAAACGAACTAAGATTAAAACTCCAGAAGTATGAGCTTCTGGAGTTTTTTAGCGGGTTTCTTCTAAAAAAGAGCGAATCGCGTCACATTCAACTGATGTGAGGGGGCGATAATGCCCCTCTTTCAGCTCATCCTCTAAAGTAAAAGGCCCAAAGCGAACTCGTTTTAAAGTAGTGACTTTGACCCCAATGGATAAAAACATCTTTTTCACCTGATGAAATTTTCCTTCAGACAGGGTGACCAGGGCCTGGCTTTCGGTAAGGCTGGAGTTAAGGATTTTTAGTTTGGCAGGCTTGCATGTTGTCCCGTCTAAGAAGGTGATTCCTTCTTGAAATTCCTCTATATGAGCGGGTTCAAGAGGGCCGTTGACTGTTACCGCGTATTCTTTTTCAATATGGTATTGGGGATGAAGGAGTTGGAAACCTAGAGGTCCATTGTCTGTGAGTAGGAGGAGCCCGGTCGTATCCCGATCCAGTCGACCGATAGGATAGGTCTTGGGGGTCCGGTCTTCTGCTCGGAGGAGGTCCAATACTGTAGGATGTTGGGCATCCTTGGTAGCCGTCACTAGTCCTTGAGGTTTATGAAGAAGAAAATAGTGGTGGGAACAGTCGGTAAGAATCCGATCCTTCCAGCGAACTTCTTGGAGACCTGTATCGACATTTTGGGATAATTTTGTTGCAGCAAGTCCGTCGACTAGGATCTGCTTTTTGGCTAGGCACTGTTTGATTTCTTTGCGGGGAATTTGGTAGTGGGCCAGTAATTGATCTAATCTCATAAAAGACAGGATAGCATGAAATGGAGAGAATCACAAGTATTCGGAAAAAGGATGAAGAAAAGGGATAAAGAGGTGAAAGATTTTCATGAATAGAGTGGTTAGGAGTGGGAATGAGAAAGAAGGTTTTCGAAAGAAAGCATGAAAACATTTACACTTACTTGAGTTAAGTCATTTGCTTAAAATTGTGGTATAATCGTTCAGTTAGAAAATAAATTTTTGAATACAATAGAGGAAATCATGACAAAATTAAGAGAAGATATCCGTAATATCGCGATTATCGCCCACGTCGACCACGGTAAAACAACCCTCGTTGACGAATTGTTGAAACAATCTGAAACTCTTGACGCGCGTACAGAGTTGGCAGAGCGTGCAATGGACTCAAACGATATCGAAAAAGAGCGTGGAATCACCATCCTTGCGAAAAATACAGCCGTTGCTTACAACGGGACTCGTATCAACATCATGGACACACCAGGACACGCGGACTTCGGTGGAGAAGTTGAGCGGATCATGAAAATGGTTGATGGTGTTGTTTTGGTAGTAGATGCCTACGAAGGAACCATGCCACAGACTCGTTTCGTATTGAAAAAAGCCTTGGAACAAGACCTTGTGCCGATCGTTGTAGTTAACAAAATCGATAAGCCATCTGCTCGTCCAGCAGAAGTAGTAGACGAAGTCTTGGAACTCTTCATCGAGCTTGGTGCGGATGATGACCAACTTGACTTCCCAGTTGTTTATGCGTCAGCGATCAACGGAACATCTTCCTTGTCAGATGATCCAGCAGATCAAGAAAAGACCATGGCGCCAATATTTGACACCATTATCGACCACATCCCAGCTCCAGTTGATAACTCAGATGAGCCCCTTCAATTCCAAGTGTCTCTTCTTGACTACAATGACTTCGTAGGACGTATCGGTATTGGACGTGTCTTCCGTGGTAGTGTGAAAGTTGGGGACCAAGTAACCCTTTCTAAACTTGATGGTACAACCAAGAACTTCCGTGTCACAAAACTCTTCGGTTTCTTTGGTTTGGAACGTCGTGAAATCCAAGAAGCCAAGGCTGGTGACTTGATTGCCGTATCAGGTATGGAAGATATCTTCGTTGGTGAAACCATCACTCCTACAGACGCAGTTGAAGCTCTTCCAGTTCTTCATATCGATGAGCCAACCCTTCAAATGACCTTCTTAGTTAACAACTCACCTTTTGCTGGTCGTGAAGGGAAATGGGTGACTTCACGTAAGGTCGAAGAGCGCCTTCAAGCAGAATTGCAAACAGACGTATCTCTTCGTGTAGATCCAACGGACTCACCAGATAAATGGACCGTTTCAGGACGTGGGGAATTGCACTTGTCAATCTTGATCGAAACCATGCGCCGTGAAGGCTATGAGCTTCAAGTATCTCGTCCAGAAGTTATCGTAAAAGAAATTGATGGTGTGAAGTGCGAGCCATTTGAGCGTGTGCAAATCGATACTCCGGAAGAATACCAAGGGTCTGTCATCCAAAGCCTTTCTGAACGTAAGGGTGAAATGTTGGATATGATTGCAACAGGTAATGGTCAAACTCGTTTGGTCTTCCTAGTTCCTGCGCGTGGTTTGATTGGATATTCAACTGAATTCTTGTCAATGACTCGTGGATACGGGATCATGAACCATACCTTCGACCAATACTTGCCATTGATTCCAGGTGAAATTGGCGGTCGTCACCGTGGTGCCCTTGTTTCTATCGATGCTGGTAAGGCAACAACCTACTCTATCATGTCTATCGAAGAACGTGGTACTATCTTTGTCAACCCTGGTACTGAGGTTTACGAAGGAATGATCATCGGTGAAAACTCTCGTGAAAATGACTTGACTGTTAACATCACGAAGGCTAAACAAATGACCAACGTTCGCTCCGCTACTAAGGACCAAACAGCGGTTATCAAGACTCCTCGTATCTTGACGCTTGAAGAATCACTCGAGTTCTTGAACGACGATGAGTACATGGAAGTAACGCCTGAATCAATCCGTCTACGTAAACAAATCTTGAATAAGGCAGAACGCGAAAAAGCAAACAAAAAGAAAAAATCAGCTGCAGCTGAATAAAAAATAAGAAAGGAGTGACAAAATGGTTTATTTAATTATAGGTATTTTGATCCTCCTTTTTTACCTTTTTGCAGCTCCAAAGAGCATCAGAGGAACTCTGAATGTAGTTACCCTAGTCGTATTGCTGGTCTCTTTGGTCATTCTACTTTGCTTAGCGATTTTCCAAATTTTCCAAATGCCTTCAGAATTTTTTGTGGGCGCCTTCCTTGCTTTTGTAGGCTACCTGGCCCTCGTTGATATTTCGCGATTGCCGACCAAGTCTTCTAAACGCTTGGATAAATCAGAATAAACTGGAGATCTTGTCTCCATAAAAAAGAGTTGTTGTGATAGAAAATCATGGCGACTCTTTTTTATGAAAGATGCTGAAGCGGTCATTTTTATACGTGTTGCTTCTTTTGCTGTCTTAAGGCTTTTTAATTTGTCTAAAAAAGGGTAAAATAGAAGGTGAACAAATTGGAGAGAAAAAAGCTATGAACGTCATTGAAACATTTAAAAATAAAAAAGTCCTTGTTTTAGGATTGGCTAAGTCTGGAGAATCTGCAGCGCGACTACTCGATCGCTTAGGAGCTATCGTAACGGTGAATGATGGCAAAGCCTTTGAAGAAAATCCTGCAGCCCAAAGTTTACTGGAAGAAGGAATCAAAGTCGTGACAGGAGGACATCCTCTGGAACTCTTGGATGAAGACTTTGCAGTGATGGTGAAGAATCCTGGAATTCCTTACACGAATCCTATGGTTGAACGGGCCCTTGAAAAAGGCATCCCTGTTTTGACCGAAGTTGAATTGGCCTACCTCATTTCAGAAGCGCCAATCATCGGAATCACTGGTTCAAACGGAAAAACAACCACCACTACCATGATTGGAGAAGTATTAACTGCCGCTGGACAAAACGGTCTCTTGTCTGGAAATATTGGTTTTCCAGCTAGTCAAGTCGCTCAAACAGCGACAGCTAAAGACACATTGGTGATGGAATTGTCTTCTTTCCAATTGATGGGGATTGAAGCCTTCCATCCAGAAATTGCAGTCATTACCAATCTGATGCCGACCCACTTGGATTACCATGGATCTTTCGAAGGCTATGTAGCTGCAAAATGGGCAATCCAAAAGAATATGACTACCAAGGATTTTGTGGTACTAAACTTTAACCAAGATCTAGCCAAAGACTTGGCGCAGCAAACAGAGGCTACTGTGGTGCCATTTTCAACCCAAGAAAAGGTAGACGGAGCATATTTAGAGGACGGTGTCCTTTACTTCCGAGGTGAAGCCGTCATGCGAGCAGACCAAATTGGAGTACCAGGCAGCCACAATGTAGAAAATGCTTTAGCTACCATTGCAGTGGCCAAACTTCGTGGTGTTGACAATCAAACTATCCAAGAAATCTTATCAGCCTTTGGCGGGGTGAAGCACCGCTTGCAGTATGTAGCTGAGATTGAAGGGGTGAAATTCTACAATGATAGTAAGTCTACCAACATCTTAGCAACCCAAAAAGCCTTGTCTGGCTTTGATAACGCTCATGTCATATTAATCGCTGGTGGCTTGGACCGAGGCAATGAGTTTGACGAATTGGTGCCAGATATTACTGGTCTTAAAAAGATGGTCATCCTTGGAGAGTCTGCTGAACGGGTGAAACGAGCAGCGGATCAAGCGGGTGTGGCTTATCTAGATGCGACGGATGTGGCAGATGCAACGCGCAAAGCCTTTGAAATAGCTGAGCCAGGTGATATCGTCTTGCTTAGTCCAGCCAATGCCAGCTGGGATATGTACGCGAATTTCGAAGTACGGGGCGATGAGTTCCTTAAAACAGTAGAAGAGTTGAAAAAATAATATGAAAAAAATAGTATTTACAGGGGGAGGTACAGTTGGGCATGTGACCTTGAACCTTCTCCTCATCCCTCGCTTCATCGAGGACGGTTGGGAAGTTCATTATATTGGGGACAAGAAGGGGATTGAACACCAAGAGATTTTGAAGTCTGGCTTGGACATCCATTTCCATTCGATTGCAACGGGCAAGTTGCGCCGTTATTTTTCTTGGCAAAATATGTTGGATATTTTCAAGGTCTTCTGGGGGATTCTCCAATCGATTTGGATCATGCTTCGTGTACGGCCGCAGGTTTTGTTTTCTAAAGGAGGCTTCGTTTCAGTTCCTCCGGTAGTGGCTGCGCGACTTTGCTTCGTTCCTGTATTGGTCCACGAATCTGACCGTTCCATGGGCTTGGCCAATAAAATTGCCTATAAGTTTGCAACGAAAATGTTCACAACCTTTGAACAGCCAAAAAGCCTAGTGAAAGCCCAACATGTGGGAGCTGTGACCAAGGTTCGTCAGGAACAACTTCCAATCCCACAAGAATTGGAAGCAGTATTTGCTCAATTTGATCCACAGTTGCCAACCCTTCTCTTTGTGGGTGGTTCTGCTGGTGCACGAGTGTTCAATGAGTTTGTCACAAAAAATCGAGAAACCTTGCTAGCAAGATACAATGTCATTAATTTGACAGGGGACTCCTCTTTGAATGAACAAGCACCTCATCTTTATCGCGTGGACTACGTGACGGATCACTATCTTCCTTTGCTCCAAAAGGCAGACCTAGTAGTGACTCGTGGAGGTGCCAATACGATTTTTGAACTCTTGGCCATGAATAAGCTCCATATCATCGTTCCCCTAGGGAAAGAGGCTAGTCGGGGAGATCAGATTGAAAATGCTCAATACTTTGTGGAAAAAGGCTATGCAGAAACCATCGCTGAGCCAGATTTGAGCATGGATCGTTTGCAAGAAACGATGGATAAAATATTCCAAGGGGCAGAAAGCTATCATCAAGCGATGAAGGATTCGAATGAATTGCTTTCCTTGGATGAATTTTATAACCTAGTCCATCAAGAAATTAATAAAAGGAAAAAATGACGGATAAGAAGAACCAAAAAACTCCTAAGGAAGTCACGAAGCTCTCTGAATGGCAGAGACGGAACCAGGAGTATCAAAAGAAAAAACAAATAGAAGAGCAAGAAGAAAAAGAAAAGAAGGCACAAGAAGAGAAGGAAAGACAGGAACTTCTGAATCAAAAAATTCCTTCTGAAGATCCAGAAGCAGGTGGGCAAGATGGCGAGTCTGCAGAAGTAGAGGAAGATGAGAACGTAGCTGGTGTAGCTGAGGAGGGATTGCAAGAAACACTTCCTGACGGAATAGACGAAGAGAATGAAGAAGAAAAAATCATCTACCTAACAGAGCCTTCAGAAGATAGATTCGAAGAAGAGGAACTAGCGAAGAAGGCCAAAAAGGAAGGTCAGATTGCGAGACGTCACATCTATCGAGCTATTCCTGTTTTGGTGATCAGTACCTTGATTGCAGTCTTTTCTGTCTATCTTTTAACACCCTTAGCTAAGCAAAAAATCATCGAATTCTCAGGGAATAAAAATGCGGATCAGACTTTGTTGTTTGAAAAGAGTCAGATCCAAGATCGGGATTATACCTTGACAACTTTTTTGAATCGGGATCGCTATCTTGCCAATATGAAGGCAGCGAGTCCGTGGGTCAAAGATATTTCGATGACTTATGCCTTCCCTACGACTTTTAAGGTTCAGGTTGAGGAACACCAGGTCTTTGGTTACTATGTGACGGAGGAAGATCATTATCCTATTTTAGAAAATGGGGAAGTGGTAGAGACACCAGTTGTTGCTGATCAGCTTCCCAAGGCTTACCTGACTGTTCGTTTTTCTGATCGTGAATTGGTCCGACAATTTGTGAAACAACTGGGGAAAATACCATCTTCTGTGCGCGATGAAATTGAGTCAGTGGACTTGACACCGAGCAAGGTGACTAAGGATTTAGTGACGCTGACCATGAAGGATGGCACAAAGGTTTTAGTGCCTGTATCTCAGATCAAGCGTAAATTGCCTTATTACAATCAAATTCGCAAGCTAATTGAAGATGACAGTGTCATTGACATGGAAGCAGGTATATACAGTTACAATGCAGAAACAATGGCTACTTTAGCTCAGGAAAAGAAAGAAAAAGAAGAAGGGGAAGGGAACAAAACAGAAGAAGCTGATGCTAACTCGACAGATTCTGATGAGAGTGCAGTCGTAACCGAGCAACACGAAGAAGTTCCCGCTGAGTAAACCCTCATAAATTATCTGAAATAAATAAAGAAAATATGCCCACTATGGGCATTTTTGTGTTATAATGAAATTTGGATAGTTCTAACTAAAATGGAGCTATTAATTGACGTATAGGAAAACAAAAGAGAGAGGACTGGTGTAATGGCTAGAAACGGCTTTTTTACAGGTTTAGATATCGGTACTAGTTCAATAAAAGTATTGGTGGCAGAACATGTCAATGGAGAAATGAATGTAATTGGAGTCAGCAATGCGAAAAGTGCTGGCGTCAAAGATGGAATTATTGTTGATATTGAGGCTGCTTCTAATGCGATTAAAAGTGCAGTAAGCCAAGCAGAAGAAAAAGCAGGAATTTCAATCAATCTTGTGAACGTTGGGTTGCCAGCGAACCTTCTTCAAATTGAAGCAACTCAAGGAATGATTCCTGTAACCAGTGATTCAAAAGAAATTACGGATGCAGATGTTGAAAATGTTGTCAGATCTGCTTTGACAAAGAGTATGACTCCAGACCGTGAAGTCATTACCTTTATTCCAGAAGAGTTCACAGTTGATGGTTTCCAAGGAATCCGCGATCCACGTGGAATGATGGGAATCCGTTTGGAAATGCGTGGTCTCTTGTATACTGGTCCTAGAACTGTCCTCCATAATTTACGGAAAACAGTTGAACGTGCTGGTTTGCAAGTTGAGAACATCATTATTTCACCACTTGCAATGATTAAGTCTGTATTGAACGAAGGAGAACGTGAGTTTGGTGCGACCGTCATTGATTTAGGTGGAGGTCAAACGACAGTAGCTTCTGTTCGGAATCAAGAGCTTCAATTTACAAATATCTACCAAGAAGGTGGCGATTACGTTACTAAAGATATTTCTAAAGTATTGAAGACTTCTCAAAAATTAGCAGAAGGCTTGAAGTTCAACTATGGAGAAGCTTATGTTCCATCAGTTGGCGACGAAGTCTTCCATGTTGAGGTGATTGGTGAAGTAGAACCTGTCCAAGTATCTGAAAAATATTTGGCAGAAATTATTTCAGCTCGGATCAAACACATCTTCGACCAAATTAAACAAGATCTTGAAAGAAGACATTTGCTTGATTTGCCTGGAGGAATTGTCATCATCGGTGGTGGCGCTATTCTCCCTGGTATTGAAGAATTGGCGCAAGAAGTCTTTGGTGTAAATGTGAAATTGTACGTTCCAAATCAAATTGGAATCCGCAATCCAGCTTTTGCCCACGTGATTAGCTTGTCTGAATATGCAGGAAACCTTACAGATGTAGATATTCTTGCTCAGGCTGCTGTACATGGGGACCAACGTCTTCGTCAGCAACCAATTCAGTTTGAACGACCAGTACAGCAACCAGTTGTTCCGGAAGAAATTGAACCATTAGTAAACGTCGAGCAACAACATCCGGTTGAAGAACAAAATAGAGAAGAGAAAACTAGCCTTACAAACCGAATGAAGAATTTAATCGGTAATATGTTTGATTAAGGAGTGTAAGCATTTATGACATTTTCATTTGACACAGCAGCGACACAAGGCGCAGTTATTAAAGTAATCGGTGTCGGAGGTGGTGGTGGCAATGCCATCAACCGCATGATTGACGAAGGAGTTGCTGGTGTAGAATTCATCGCAGCAAACACAGACGTACAAGCACTTTCAAGTGCAAAAGCAGAAACAGTTATCCAATTGGGTCCTAAATTGACTCGTGGTTTGGGTGCTGGAGGTCAACCTGAGGTTGGTCGCAAAGCCGCAGAAGAAAGTGAAGAAGTATTGACAGAAGCTTTGCAAGGTGCAGACATGGTCTTTATCACTGCAGGAATGGGTGGAGGATCTGGTACAGGTGCTGCACCAGTTATCGCTCGTATTGCTAAAGCTGTTGGTGCTTTGACAGTAGCCGTTGTGACACGTCCTTTTGGATTTGAAGGAACTAAACGCGGAAACTTTGCGATCGAAGGGATCAATGAACTTCGCGAGCATGTGGATACTTTGTTGATCATTTCTAACAACAACTTGTTAGAAATTGTAGATAAGAAAACACCACTTCTTGAAGCATTGAGTGAAGCAGATAATGTCCTTCGACAAGGGGTTCAAGGGATCACTGACTTGATCACAAGCCCAGGCTTGATTAACCTTGACTTCGCTGACGTGAAGACTGTTATGGAAAATAAAGGAAATGCCTTGATGGGTATTGGTGTAGGTAATGGTGAAGAGCGTGTCATTGAAGCAGCTCGTAAAGCTATCTACTCACCACTCCTTGAAACAACCATTGACGGTGCTGAAGACGTGATCGTCAACGTTACTGGTGGTTTGGATATGACCTTGATTGAAGCAGAAGAAGCTTCTGAAATTGTTAACCAAGCAGCTGGTCATGGCGTAAACATTTGGCTTGGTACATCTATTGATGAATCAATGAAAGATGAAATCCGCGTAACGGTTGTCGCAACTGGTGTTCGTCAGGACAAAGTTGAAAGAGTTAGTGGAATTGCATCTCATGCACCAAGTTCAGCACGTTACTATCAAACTGGACCACGTGAACAACGTCCACAAAATCCACAGTTTGATCGTGACTTCGATTTGAAGGAAGAGATCGAAATGCCTACTCCTCAATCACGTGCCAAACAAGAAACACCTCGTGGATCTGCGTTTGGAGATTGGGACATTCGTCGTGAAAACATTGTACGTCAGTCTGATACTAGCGCTGGTCGTCAAGTTGAACGCTATGTGGATTCTTCTTCAGAAGATGATGAGTTGGAAACACCACCATTTTTCCGTAATCGTTAAGAATGAATCTGATTGAAAATAAAGAGCGTATATTCTCGCAGGTTGCACAAGCAATGGAAACAGCAAACCGCACGGATCAGGTGAATGTAATTGCTGTTACTAAGTATGTTGGTATCGACCAAGCTAAGGCTCTGGTTGATACAGGAGTCCGTCATATCGGTGAAAACCGTGTTGATAAATTTCTAGAAAAATACCAAGCTCTAAAAGATGAGGAACTGATCTGGCATTTGATCGGTAGTCTCCAACGTCGTAAAGTAAAAGAAGTTATCAATTTTGTAGATTACTTCCATGCTTTAGATTCTATGAAGCTTGCCCAAGAAATTCAAAAAAGGGCGAGTCACCCAATTAAATGTTTTATACAAGTCAATATTTCTGGAGAAGAAAGCAAGCATGGATTTGCTCCTGAAGAGCTAGATGCGGTTCTTCCTGAACTAGAAGGCTTGGATAACCTACGGATTGTTGGCTTAATGACGATGGCTCCTTTTGAGGCAAGTCAGGACGAGTTGCAAGCCATATTTGCAGCAACTCACCAACTTCAAAAAGAATTACAAAAGAAACAGTTGAAAAATATGTCCTTTACAGAGTTAAGCATGGGAATGAGTCGTGATTATGATCTGGCGATTGCTAACGGTGCGACTTTTGTGCGAATTGGGACCTCGTTTTTCAAATAGGAAAGAATTATGTCATTTAAAGATAGATTTGATCGATTGATTGATTATTTTACTGAAGATGGAGATGAGTACGATGTGCAAGAAGCGCCTGCTCAAGCAGTCGGTGCTAGCCAACCTGTACCATCATCTAAACCAGTACAACCATCATCAAAACCACGTCAAAAAGCTATGGTAGCTGCCAAGGAGCAGAAATCTACTCCTGTTGCAGTAAGTCGTCCACAAGTAGCTTCTACAGCAGTGGTTGAATCAGCTTCATCTCAAAAATCATCTTCTGAAAATATTACTCGACTTCATCAACGGCAACAAGAGTTGGCAAAAAATCGTTCTGCTGCAGATGAGAAGATTACGATTGATGTACGCTACCCTCGTAAATATGAAGAAGCAACTGAAATTGTTGACTTGTTGTTGGCAAACGAAAGTATTCTTATCGATTTCCAATACATGACAGAAGTTCAAGCAAGAAGATGTTTGGATTATTTGGATGGTGCTCGCTATGTATTAGCCGGGAATCTACGTCGTGTTGCAAGTACTATGTACTTATTAACACCAATCAATGTCGTTGTGAACATTGAAGATATTCGCCTTCCAAATGATGTCGAAGTTGCTGAGTACGACTTTGATATGAAACGAAATCGTTAATATGTTTGTCCTACAATTAGTTAGAAATTTCTTTCAGGTTTTTGAGCTAGTACTAATCATCTATGCTTTGCTTAGTTGGTTTCCAAATGCATCAGAATCGGCTTTAGCTAAAATGGTTCAACGGATCGTCGAACCATTTTTGAGCCTATTTAGAAAGATTCCTTTGCAATTTGGTGGGTTAGACTTTACAGTCATGTTTGCCTTACTTGCTCTATCCGTAGTGGAACGATTTGTCCTTCAATTTTTGGTGCAGTTCATATGACCAAGGGATTTTATCAACACTATAGTCCAGAAGACCACGTCTTTATCGATCGAGTTCTAGAATTAGTAGCTCGGGTGGAGCAACAGTATAGTTTTGAACTGACATCCTTTTTAAATCCACATCAGGTTGATATTTTACGACAAATTGGTGCCCACCACGGTTTGCAGGTGTTTTCAAGTGCAGAAATCTATCCTACAGAATATGCACGAGTGATTCTAGCTCCTAGCTACTATCAGTTAGAGGCATCTGATTTTGAAATTAGCCTGTTAGAAGTTCTCTATCCGGATAAGTTTTATCGGTTAAGTCACTCTCAAGTTTTGGGTTCGCTTCTCCATCAATTAGGCATAGAAAGAAAGTCTTTTGGAGATATTCTAGTTGGACAAGGGAAGATTCATATCTATGTGGATCAACGTTTCTCCTCCTATTTCAAAGAGAATCTTAAGAAGATCGCAAAAGTATCTGTCAAGATTCGTGAGGTTGACTGTAGAGAACGGATCAGCGTAGACGAACCATCCAAACTTAAAGACCTATTGGTTACTAGTGTTCGACTTGATAAACTAGTAGCTTCTACCTTTAAGCTTGCTCGGTCTGTAGCTGTTCAATTAGTTCAGTCTGGCCAGGTAAAGGTAAACTATGCCACAATTGACAATCCTAGTCGGATGATCCAAGTAGCAGATTTAATTAGTGTTCGAAAGTATGGCCGATTTAAAATACTATCAGAAAATGGCCTATCAAAAAGTGGAAAATACAAATTAACGGTTGAAGTATTTTCCAGTAGAAAATAAGGAGGAACTATGGCACTTACAGCTTTAGAAATCAAAGATAAACGCTTTTATGTAAAATTTAGAGGCTACGATGCTAAAGAAGTTGAAGAGTTTCAAGACATGGTCTACCGAGACTATGAAAAATTAGTTCGTGAAAATCATGAATTGGAAACAAAAATTAGTGCGTTGGAAGAGCGCTTGAACTACTTTGACGAAATGAAAGACTCTTTGAGTCAATCAGTATTGATCGCTCAAGATACAGCAGAACGTGTAAAACATGCGGCAAATGAACGCTCAGAAACAATTGTTCGTCAAGCGGAGCAAGATGCTCACCATTTAGTTGAAGAAGCAAAAGCAAAAGCAAATGAAATTCTCCGTCATGCTACAGACAATGCCAAAAAAGTTGCTGTAGAAACGGAAGAATTGAAGAACAAGACACGCGTCTTCCACCAACGTTTGAAATCAACTATCGAAAGTCAATTGAGCATTATTGATACGCCAGAATGGGATGAAATTCTTCGCCCAACTGCTATGTATATCCAAACAAGTGATGAAGCATTTCGTGAAATTGTTGAGAAAGCTTTGGGTGAATCTGTTCATCATTATTCAGAAGATGCTAACATTGATTTGACACGTCAATTTACTTCAGCTGAAATTGAAGAATTGCAAAAACGTATTGAGGCAGCTAACTTAGAGTTAGGCGCAACTCAAGCTTTTCAAGGATTGAATGAAAAAGTGAAAGAAGCATTGGAAGAAGCAGAAAAAAATCATGAAGATCAAGATTCTATTGATGTTGTCTTAGAAACTCCTGAAGTTGATGATATCGATGCTCCAGAAGAAGGACAACGTGAATCTGTTTCAATCTTATAATCTGTAAAAACAGTGACCTTATCAAATAGTTTTAGCGAGCAGGTGATGGTGGAAGACTTGCACTTCCTTTGTTAAGGTTGATCCTTTTACAAATTTTAGTGGTGAAATTAGTAACCACTAACGCTGGTCAGCGTTAGCGACAAAAGAGGAGAAAGAGAGTACTCTCTTTCTTGAATGAAGGTGGTACCACGACTTGTCGTCCTTTTTGGCGAGGTCGTGGTCTTTTATTTTGTAGAATTATTTTTTTAGAGGAGACACCATGAAACTCAAAGAAACACTGAATTTAGGGAAGACAGAGTTCCCGATGCGGGCTGGTCTGCCTACAAAAGAGCCAGTTTGGCAAAAAGAATGGGAAGAAGCAAAGCTTTATCAACGCCGTCAAGAATTGAACCAAGGAAAACCACATTTCACCTTGCATGATGGCCCTCCGTATGCCAACGGAAATATCCACGTAGGACACGCTATGAACAAGATCTCAAAAGATATCATTGTTCGTTCTAAGTCTATGTCAGGTTTTTATGCACCGTATATCCCAGGTTGGGATACTCACGGTTTGCCAATCGAGCAAGTCTTGGCCAAACAAGGTGTCAAACGCAAAGAAATGGACTTGGTTGAGTACTTGAAACTTTGCCGCGACTACGCTCTTTCTCAAGTAGATAAACAACGTGAAGACTTCAAACGTTTGGGTGTTTCAGGTGACTGGGAAAATCCTTATGTAACTTTGACGCCTGACTATGAAGCAGCGCAAATCCGTGTCTTTGGTGAAATGGCTAACAAAGGCTATATCTACCGTGGAGCGAAGCCAGTTTACTGGTCTTGGTCTTCTGAGTCAGCTCTTGCTGAAGCGGAAATTGAATACCATGATTTGGTTTCAACATCTCTTTACTATGCCAACAAGGTCAAAGATGGTAAAGGTGTCCTTGATACAGATACTTACATCGTTGTTTGGACAACAACTCCATTTACCATCACAGCTTCTCGCGGGTTGACTGTTGGTGCTGATATTGATTATGTCTTGGTGCAACCAGCTGGCGAAGCTCGTAAGTTTGTGGTCGCTTCAGAATTGTTAAATAGCCTGTCTGAAAAATTTGGCTGGGTGGATGTTCAAGTGTTGGCAACTTACCGTGGTCAAGAATTGAACCACATCGTGACAGAGCACCCATGGGATACTGCAGTAGATGAACTTGTTATCCTGGGTGATCACGTTACAACAGACTCCGGTACTGGTATCGTCCATACAGCCCCTGGTTTTGGTGAGGATGACTACAATGTCGGTGTTGCCAATGGTCTCGAAGTTGCTGTAACTGTCAACGAACGCGGTATCATGATGGCCAACGCGGGTGAGGAATTCGAAGGTCAATTCTATGACAAGGTTATTCCAACAGTTATTGAAAAACTTGGTAGCTTGCTCCTTGCTCAAGAAGAAATCTCTCACTCCTACCCATTTGACTGGCGTACGAAAAAACCAATCATCTGGCGTGCTGTGCCACAATGGTTTGCTTCAGTATCTAAATTCCGTCAAGAAATCTTGGACGAAATTGAAAAAGTCAAGTTCCACTCAGAGTGGGGTAAAGTCCGTCTGTACAACATGATCCGTGACCGTGGCGATTGGGTTATCTCTCGTCAACGTGCTTGGGGTGTCCCACTCCCAATCTTCTACGCTGAAGATGGCACACCAATCATGACAGCTGAAACCATCGAGCATGTGGCTCAACTCTTTGAAGAACATGGTTCCATCATCTGGTGGGAACGGGATGCCAATGACCTCTTGCCAGAAGGATTTACCCATCCAGGTTCACCAAATGGTGAGTTCAAGAAAGAAACAGACATCATGGATGTATGGTTCGACTCAGGTTCGTCTTGGAATGGAGTTGTGGTCAACCGTCCAGAACTCAAATACCCAGCTGACCTCTATTTAGAAGGTTCAGACCAATACCGTGGTTGGTTCAACTCATCTCTTATCACATCTGTGGCGAACCATGGTGTCGCACCATACAAGCAAATCTTGTCACAAGGTTTTGCCCTTGACGGTAAAGGTGAGAAGATGTCTAAATCTCTTGGAAACACTATTGCTCCAAGCGATGTTGAAAAACAATTTGGTGCAGAAATCTTGCGTCTCTGGGTTACCAGTGTAGACTCAAGCAACGACGTGCGTATCTCTATGGATATCTTGAGCCAAGTTTCTGAAACTTACCGCAAGATCCGTAACACGCTTCGTTTCTTGATTGCCAACACATCTGACTTTAACCCAGCTGAGGATGAAGTCGCTTACGAAGAACTTCGTCCCGTTGACAAGTATATGACCATCCGTTTTAACCAGCTTGTCAAGACCATTCGTGATGCTTATGCAGACTTTGAATTCTTGACAATCTATAAAGCCCTAGTGAACTTTATCAACGTTGATTTGTCTGCCTTCTACCTTGACTTTGCCAAAGATGTTGTTTACATCGAAGGAGCTAAGTCACTTGAACGCCGTCAAATGCAAACAGTCTTTTATGATATCCTTGTGAAAATCACCAAACTCTTGACACCGATCCTTCCTCACACAGCAGAGGAAATCTGGTCTTATCTTGAGTTTGAAGCGGAAGAATTCGTTCAATTGTCAGAATTACCGGAAGCTCAAACATTTGCCAACCAAGAAGAAATATTGGATACCTGGTCAGCCTTCATGGACTTCCGTGGCCAAGCTCAAAAAGCCTTGGAAGAAGCGCGTAATGAAAAAGTGATCGGTAAATCTCTTGAAGCTCACTTGACCGTTTATCCAAATGAAGTTGTGAAGACTCTTCTTGGGGCAGTAGATAGTAATGTTGCTCAACTCTTGATTGTCTCAGAATTGACCATCGCTGAAGGACCAGCTCCAGAAGCTGCTGTGGCCTTTGAAGATGTAGCTTTCACAGTTGACCGTGCAGCTGGTGAAGTTTGTGACCGTTGTCGTCGTATCGATCCAACAACGGCTGAGCGTCGCTACCATGCAAACATCTGTGATCACTGTGCAATCATTATAGAAGAAAACTTTGCAGACGCAGTTGCAGAAGGTTTTGAAGCCAAATAAAAGATATCAAAAGAAGTTCCGATTTGGAACTTCTTTTTTGGTGGCTAGAATAGTGTATCATGTCCATCGTCAGGGCAATAAAAAAGTAAGGTAGAAACACCTTACTTAGCAATTGGGAAAGAAATTTCAATTAGTTTATCAGAGTAGAGGGTCTTAATAGCAGATTGGTCAATGATTTGAAGATCAATCTTGCGTTTTAAAAAGAACTCACGAATTTTTTCAACTTCTGTTTCACGAATGGCACGGTGTTTGTTACTAATCAGCAATTCGTAATGAGTAGGAGCTTTGGTAAAGATAACGTCGGTGTTACCGGCTGAATAGACCTCAACAAGGGTAGCATCGGTACTTTCTAATTGACTTTTGACCAGAGTAGCATGACTATTTGTTGTATTCATAAGCTTCATGTGAGATCCTCCTAAGCTCTTTCTCCGTTTATTATAGCACTTTTTTTTATTTTGTGAAAGAAGTCGCTTACAATTTTTGGGCAGATTTCCACATTTTGATTCCCCATTTATGGCTTCCTCTTTTTAACTTTTCAATGGCTTCGTCAATCGGGAACCAGGCAATGTTATTGAAATCCTCTAGAGGTTTTTGAGTTTCTACAAAGTCAGTTACTTCATAGATATAAGCAGGGTTATAGTAGTGGGTGTCGCGGTGACTGGAGTAAAAGTACTCATCTGCTTGGCCATAATACTCGCCGATCGTCGCAGTAAAGCCCAATTCTTCAATCAGTTCGCGCTCTAGTGCCAAGAAATGATCTTCTCCTGCCTCGATTTCACCACCTGGTAGGAACCAAGCTCCATTAGGTGCTTGGACTAGGATGATTTTATCCTTGGCTGGATTTGGAATCACCGCATAGACTCCATAACGATTGACATAGTCAACATTTTCTTCTTTTGTTCCAAAAGTTGCAACAGTCATAATGATACTCGCTTCTTATTTTTTTATCATTATAACATAGATGGACATAAAAAGCAGTAGGAGATAAAAATAAGAGAGATTCCTGGTAGCTACTAGGAATCTCTCTGTGGATTGCGATTATTCTGTTCCTTTTTCTGCCTCGTTAGCAGGTTTGTTCTTTCCTTTAATGCAAATCTTTCCATTGCTGGTCATGACAGCCTTCAGATCTTTTTCACTAGGATTTTCTAAGTAGTAATCTGTAATGGCATCTTCGATATAGTCTTGAATGGTACGACGAAGTGGACGAGCTCCCATTTTTGGATCGTAGCCCAAATCAACCAATTTTTCCTTGACTTTATCGGTAACATCGAGGTGGATATCATTGTGGGCTAGGCGTTGATTGACATCATCGAGCATAAGAGTAACAATTTGAAGGAGGTTTTCTTTAGACAAGGATTTAAATTCAATAATACCATCAAACCGGTTCATGAATTCTGGACTAAAGAAGTTTCCAAGTTCACCTAGGATAGAATTGGTACGTCCTTCACGAGCTGCCCCAAAACCAACGTTAGCCTCCGCTTTTCCAGTTCCCGCATTGGAAGTCATGATGATGATGGTATCTTTGAAGCTCACTGTTCGTCCTTGACCATCTGTCAAGCGACCATCATCCAAGACTTGGAGGAACATATGCATGACATCAGGATGGGCCTTTTCTACCTCATCCAAGAGAATGAGAGAGTAAGGGTTGCGACGCACCTTTTCAGTCAGCTGGCCAGCTTCTTCGTAACCAACATATCCTGGAGGGGCGCCGACCAGTTTAGCAACAGCATGTTTCTCCATGTATTCGCTCATATCAAAGCGAATCATACTGTCAGCAGAACCGAAGAGTTCGATAGCCAATTGTTTGGACAACTCTGTCTTCCCGACACCGGTTGGTCCAACAAAGAGGAAGCTACCGATTGGACGGTTGGGCGTTCCAAGTCCTATCCGGTTGCGACGGATGGCCTTAGCAATTTTTTCAACAGCCTCATCTTGGCCGATGACATGAGCTTTCAAATCAGCTGCCAAATTGATCAATTGGGATTGTTCTTTTTCTTTCAAATCGCCGACTGGAATATTGGTCTTTTGCTCAACGATGTGTTCGATGGTCTTTCCGCTAATAACTGGCGTATCTTGATCAGTGACCTGTTGCCCTTGCATTTCTTTGTACTTAGCGATTTGGTCACGGAAGTAGGCAGCTTTTTCGAAATCTTCATCACGCGTCGCCTGGGCTTTGAGATTTTCAGCTTCAATTAAGCGTTGGTCAATGACCTTTGGATCAACGAAATTGAGGGTTAAATTCATCTTAGAGCCAGCTTCATCCAAGAGGTCAATGGCCTTGTCGGGCAAGAAGCGGTCTTGGATATAGCGATTGGAGAGGAGTGTTGCAGCTTCGATGGCACCATCTGTGTAGTGGACGTGGTGGTAGTCCTCATATTTCTTTTGAATCCCTTTGAGGATGGTGATAGTTTCTTCAACCGTTGGCTCATCGACCTTAACGGGTTGCATCCGGCGTTCAAGTGCTGCATCCTTCTCGATAATCCGGTATTCATTAAGTGTTGTCGCACCGACTAATTGCAATTCGCCACGAGCGAGGGCTGGTTTGAGGATATTTCCAGCATCCATGTTGCCGTCTCCAGCAGATCCAGCACCGACGATTTCATGAATTTCGTCGATGAATAAAATCACATCTTCACGGCGACGGATTTCCTCCATTAATTGTTGCATACGCTCTTCAAATTGGCCTCGGATCCCAGTTCCTTGAACAAGACTAACAACGTCTAAGCGAATAACTTGCTTGCCTTGCAATTTATGAGGGACATCCCCATCGACAATCTTTTGAGCTAGCCCTTCTACGACAGCAGTTTTTCCGACACCAGGTTCACCGATCAAGACAGGGTTGTTTTTGGTACGACGGTTGAGAATTTCGATGACACGGAGAATCTCTTCATCACGACCAATGACCGGATCGATATCGCCGCGACGAGCAATTTCTGTGACATTGATTCCGAACTCTTCTAAGAGGCCTTTTGGTTGTTGTTTGGCTTGGGCTCTATTCGGTCCTAAAGAACGACCGTTCCCATTTGAACTGTAGCCATTTCCGCCTCCATAGCCCCCTCCAGATTGAGTTGGTGGCGTTTGAGGTTCTTGGGGGGATTGGAAGTTGCCCAGTTGATTGAAGAAATCTTCAAAAGGATCCCGCCCTCCGCGATTTTGTTGGTTTAATCCTGCCAGGAGACTATTGTTAGGATCCGTTTTCATAATTTGATAGCAGTTCTGGCAAAGGTCTACTTGTTGTTGGTGGCCATTCACATTTGTATAAAGATGAATGGTTGAATCGTTGATTTTACAGTTTTGACAAAGCATTCTCTTACCTCTTTCTCTAGGGTAAAAAGTGTAAAAACTATTGGTCAGAAATAGTCAAACTTTTATAGTTTCATTATAGCAGTATTCTAAAAGTTTGCAAGAATTTAGTATGAAGTCCGGTTTTAGGCATGGAATAAAGAGGAAAATAGCGGAAAAGTTGATTTTTATTGGAATTTCCTCCTTCTTTTATGATAAAATAGGAGAGTAGAAAGTAAATAGGAGAATCAAAATGGAATCACATTTGGTACGAATTATCAGCCGTTTGGAAGCAATGACAAAAGACGGTGGAAACTTAAAACGTAATTTTGAACGTGAAGGAGTTGTAGTCGCTGAAGTGGCCTACAACCATGATGAAGAAAATGGATCAGTATTTACTCTTCGTGATGTAGAAGCGCGTGAGACCTATACATTCGATAGCATTGACTTAATTGCAATGGAAATCTACGAATTGTTGTACTAAGAAGTATCAATCAAGAGTCTAGATCATCTAGTCTCTTTTTTGTTGGAAGAAAATGGTTATAGTTTCTTCTTATAACCTTGTCTAATCAAGAAGTGTTAGGAGCAGGTTCACAAATCTGATATAATAGAGAAGATATTGAATAGAAAAGAGATTGAGATGACACATGTGATTGATGGGAAGGCCTTGGCAGTAAAATTGCAAGGGGAATTAGCAGAAAAAACTGCTTGCTTAAAGGCCGAAACTGGTCAGGTTCCAGGCTTAGTAGTGATTTTGGTGGGAGAAAACCCAGCTAGCCAGGTTTATGTCCGCAATAAAGAACGGTCAGCTTTGGCAGCAGGATTTCGAAGTGAAGTGGTTCGACTGCCAGAAAGTATTTCCCAGGAGGACTTGTTGGCCCTCATTGACCGCTATAATCAGGATCCGCTTTGGCATGGAATTTTAGTCCAGTTGCCTCTACCAGCCCATATCGACGATGAGGCAGTTTTGTTAGCCATTGATCCTGCTAAGGATGTCGATGGCTTCCATCCTCTCAATATGGGACATCTTTGGGCAGGAAATCCGATCATGGTTCCCTCTACACCAGCAGGGATCATGGAAATGTTTCGGGAATACGATATTGATGTGGAAGGGAAAAATGCAGTCGTCATTGGTCGTTCTAATATTGTTGGAAAACCGATGGCCCAGCTTCTTCTGGCAAAAAATGCGACGGTGACCTTGACCCATTCGCGGACTCATCATTTGGCAAAAATCGCAAGAAAAGCCGATATCTTAGTGGTGGCAATAGGTCGTGCAAAATTTGTTACAGCTGACTTTGTTAAAGAGGGAGCTGTCGTTATTGATGTCGGTATGAACCGTGACGAAAATGGGAAGCTCTGTGGAGATGTGGACTATGAACAGGTAGCTCCTCTAGCGAGCTACATCACTCCAGTACCAGGTGGCGTTGGTCCTATGACGATTACCATGCTCATGTCTCAGACCTATGAGGCAGCTGTTCGGGCCTTGAAAAAATAAACAAGCTTGGATGAAGTCGGGACAGTGTTTGTAGCTGTAGAATGATTAGAATGATTTTTAAGGTAGGAACTTCGCTTCCTGCCTTTTTTTAGCCTAAACGTGGTAAAATAGAGAGAGAAAGAAGGAAAGCGTATGTTAAGAGTTGACCAAAACTTGCTGCAACAAGTTATCCTTAGCCGTCAGTCAGACTCCTATAAGGGAGACTATGGGCGTCTACTCTTGGTGGGAGGGACCTATCCCTATGGAGGTGCGATTATCATGGCAGCCCTCGCAGCGGTTCATAGTGGAGCGGGTCTCGTCACGGTTGCGACAGACCGCGAGAATATCCCTGCCCTCCATAGTCAGCTACCTGAAGCCATGGCTTTTGCTGTGACGGACCAAGAATTATTGGCTGAGCAAATCGCAAAAGCAGGCGTCATTTTATTGGGACCAGGACTCAATGCCAATGAGCTAGGGGTACACCTTGTAGAACTTGTTTTTGAAAGAGTTCAACCTCATCAAGTACTCATTCTAGATGGTGGAGCCATTAGCCTCTATACTCGCTTAGGACTTTCTCTTCCTCCAGCTCAACTGGTCTTTACTCCGCATCAAAAAGAATGGGAGGCCATGTCAGGTCTAGCAATCGCAGACCAAGGGGAAGAAGCAACAAGGCAGTCTCTGTCCCAACTTCCTCCAGCAAGTATTCTGGTCCAAAAGGGTCCCCAGACCAAGATTTGGCAACAAGGGCAAGCCGATTATTACCAACTATCGGTTGGAGGCCCCTATCAAGCAACGGGTGGTATGGGCGATACTTTAGCAGGCATGATTGCAGGTTTTGCGGGACAATTTCCACAAGTTGGTCTCTATGAGCGCGTGGTAGTTGCCAGTCACCTTCACTCAGCTATTGCAGAAGACTTGAGCAAGAATGCCTATGTGGTTTTACCGACAGCGATTAGTCGAGAAATTCCAAAATGGATGAGGGAAATTTGCCTTTTCAAAGGCCAATAAACAATCAAGTCTCAGATGATGAAATCTGGGGCTTTTTCCGTAGGTAGAATCAGCTTTTTCCGCTTATTTTTGGTATAATTTATACTAGAATTTTCCGTGTGAAAGGGGATCTATGTCAGAGTATTTATCGGTATCCAGTCTGACCAAATACCTCAAGTTAAAATTTGATAAGGACCCCTATCTGGAGCGGGTCTATTTGACAGGTCAGGTCTCGAATTTCCGTAAGCGTCCCAATCACCAGTATTTTTCTTTAAAGGATGAAAAAGCTGTGATCCAGGCGACTGTCTGGGCAGGGATTTATAAGAGTTTCGGCTTTGAGCTAGAAGAAGGCATGAAGATCAATGTCATCGGTCGGATCCAACTCTATGAACCAAGTGGCAGTTATTCCATTGTCATCGAAAAGGCGGAGCCAGATGGCGTCGGCGCTTTAGCTATACAGTTTGAGCAGTTGAAAAAGAAACTCCAGGAAGAAGGCCTTTTTCAAGAGAAATTTAAACAGGCCATTCCTCAGTTCTCCAAGAAAATCGGGGTTATTACCAGTCAGAGTGGGGCCGTTATTCGCGATATTATCACCACTGTTTCGCGGCGCTTTCCGGGCGTGGAGATTCTCCTTTTTCCAACCAAGGTACAAGGAGAGGGAGCTGCCCAAGAAATTGTCGCCAATATCCAAAAGGCCAATGATCGGACGGACCTAGATGTCTTGATCATCGGTCGTGGTGGTGGCTCCATCGAGGACCTATGGGCCTTTAATGAAGAGCCAGTTGTGCGGGCTATTTTTGAGTCTAGAATTCCCATTATTTCCAGTGTGGGGCATGAGACAGATACTACTCTAGCAGACTTTGTCGCAGATCGCCGGGCAGCAACTCCTACAGCTGCGGCTGAGTTGGCAACGCCTGTGACCAAGTTGGACCTGCTCAATCATTTGCAGAAGCAGGAAGGGCGGATGGCCACCGCTATGCGTAACCGCCTGGTCTATCATCGAGAACGCCTGCAAAAACTAAGCCAATCGGTCATCTTCCGTCAGCCAGAGCGGCTGTATGATTCTTATCTGCAAAAGCTGGATCAGATTCAGTTACGATTGAAACAGGCTGTGTCAGAGTCGGTTACCAGAAATAGCCGCCAGTTACAAGAACTCCGTCATCGATTGGCCTCTCAAACACCACAGCATCAGCTCGAGCGTTATCGAGACCAGATTCTCCAGATGGAGCGGTTGCTGACCTTGAAAATCAAGGAGCTCTATCAGACAAAAGCAGCAGATGCCAAGCGCCTATCGGAAGCTCTCTTGATGCTGGATACCAGTCGCATCGTGGCTAGAGGCTACGCCTTGGTACAGGCTGGAAATCAGGTTTTGGATAGCGTGGATACAATCAAAGAAAAGGATGCCTTGACGCTAGTCATGCGGGATGGGCAAGTAGAAGTAGAGGTAAAGCATGTCGAAAGAAAAGAAATTTGAAGAAAATTTAGCTGATTTGGAAGCTATTGTCCAAAAGTTGGAAAGTGGGCAAGTGCCCCTCGAAGAGGCCATCTCAGAGTTTCAGAAAGGAATGAAGCTATCAAAAGACTTGCAAGAAACACTTGATCAGGCTGAAAAGACCTTGGTCAAGGTGATGCAAGCAGATGGCTCAGAAACGGAACTAGTATGATTCTAGAAGAAAAACTGCAAGGGGTCGAAAAAGCGATAGAAGGCTTCTACGAGGCTAAACAAATCGCTCCCCGCTTGGTAGAATCCATCCTTTATTCAGTCCATGCAGGGGGGAAACGGATTCGACCTTTGCTCTTATTGGAGTTGTTGGAGGCCTTTCATGCTCCAATCCTTGAAGCTCATTTTCAGGTGGCAGCTGCTCTTGAAATGATTCATACGGGAAGCTTGATCCATGATGATTTACCAGCCATGGATAATGATGATTATCGTCGTGGTCAATTGACCAACCATAAAAAGTTTGGGGAAGACCTAGCCATCTTAGCAGGAGACTCGCTCTTCTTAGATGCCTTTGGCTGTGTGGCAGAGGCAGACCTTCCAGCTTCTATCAGGGTGCAACTGATTGCCCTGTTATCGGATGCTTCAGGGACAGCTGGGATGGTGGCAGGCCAAGTCTTGGATATGGAAGGGGAAGGGGCGAGCCTGACCTTGGACCAGTTGCAAGTCATCCATGCCAATAAGACGGGGCGACTGCTCGCCTATCCATTCCAAGCAACAGGGATCCTCTTAGAGCTTGAGCCAGCTATCGCGACTCTCTTAGAGGAAATTGGCCTCCATTTAGGCTTGGCCTTCCAGATTCGGGATGATATTTTGGATGTGACTGCTGATTTTGCCTCCTTAGGGAAAACCCCTCAGAAGGACTTGCAAGCTGAAAAATCGACCTATCCTGCCCTCCTCGGTCTAGATGGAGCTCAGGCTTATTTGGACCGGGAGTTGGATGCCTGTGAGGACTTGCTCGATCGCATCTCACAGCAGGTAGACTTCGATGGGACTGGAATCAAGAAGATAATAGAAAGACTTAGAATTCATGGCGAAGGAAAGAGTTGACGTACTGGCCTACAAGCAGGGACTTTTTGAAACCCGGGAGCAGGCCAAACGCGGTGTGATGGCTGGTCTGGTCGTTGCGGTCCATAATGGCGAGCGCTTCGATAAACCAGGCGAAAAAATTGACGAAGCGACAGAATTAAAACTCAAGGGTGAAAAACTCAAATATGTCAGTCGTGGTGGTCTCAAGTTAGAAAAGGCCTTGGACCTTTTTGAGATTGATCTGCAGGATAAGGTCACACTGGATATCGGGGCTTCGACAGGAGGCTTTACGGATGTCATGCTCCAAAATGGGGCTGCCTTGGTCTATGCAGTGGATGTAGGGACCAATCAGTTGGCATGGAAGCTTCGTCAGGATCCTCGTGTCATCTCGATGGAGCAGTTCAACTTCCGCTATGCGACGTCTGAGGATTTTGAGCAAACCCCAAGCTTTGCTAGCATTGATGTTAGTTTTATTTCCCTCAACCTCATCTTGCCAGCCCTCCATGGGATTTTACAAGAGGGAGGCCAGGTGGTTGCTCTTGTCAAACCCCAGTTTGAAGCTGGTCGGGAGCAGATTGGGAAAAATGGGATTATCAAGGATGCCAAGGTCCATCTGTCCGTCCTGGAACAGGTTCAAGGCTTTGCCTTAGAACATGGCTTCTCCGTCTTGGGAGTGGATTATTCACCGATCCAAGGGGGCCATGGCAATATTGAATTTTTACTTTATCTAGAAAAAAATACTGGGCAAGATCGTCTTCAACTGCAAGAGTTTGCGGCAGTTGTCGAAAAAGCCCACACTGACTTTAAACATGAATAGTAAACAAAACCGATTAGAAAAAATACGCCGCTTTATCCGAGAAAATAAAGTGGGTACTCAGGATACCATTGTCGAACATCTGAGGGAAGCTGGAATTTCTGCGACACAAGCGACTGTTTCCCGCGATATCAAAGAGTTGGGGATTATTAAAACGCCTTTAAAAGGTTCTGCCTATGTCTACGAATTGCCACGCGTCCAACATAGTGGAAAATTAGCAGAAAATAATCTTCAATCCTTTGAACGCATGGGGAGCTTTTTGAACCTCAAGCTTGTCCCAGGGACAGCCTATCTAGTCAAGCGGCATCTACAAGAAGATTTTGATGACATCATCTTTAGCATGATTTCAGACGACAATAGTATTTTGATTGTGGCCCGCTCGGAAGAAAAGGCTCAGTTTATCGAACAACGATTGATGGAATGGTAGGAGAGAGATGCTATTAGAAATTTCAATTAAGAACTTTGCCATCATTGAGGAAATCGCTCTGAATTTTGAGACAGGGATGACGGTTTTAACCGGTGAAACTGGAGCAGGAAAATCCATCATTATCGATGCCATGAATATGATGCTGGGGAGCCGGGCGACGACCGATGTTATCCGCCACGGAGCTCCTAAGGCTGAGATTGAAGGCCTCTTTGCCATTGACGAAAATCCTGCCCTTCAGCAGTTATTTGAGGAACAGGGCTTAGAATGGGCAGAGGAGTTGATTATTCGCAGGGAAATTTTCCAGAATGGTCGGAGTGTCAGCCGGATCAATGGGCAGATGGTTAACCTCTCCGTTCTCAAGGCCGTTGGCCAGCATTTGGTAGATATTCATGGCCAGCACGATCAGGAAGAACTGATGCGGGCTCCCTTGCATATCGCTATGCTGGATAGCTTTGGGGAGGATACTTTTTTTGCGACTAAGAAGGCCTATAGAGAGACCTTTGAGAATTATAAGTCCTTGCGCAAGCAGGTCTTGCAGATCCAAAAAAATAACCAGGAAAACCAAGCTCGGATCGAGATGCTGGAATACCAAATTTCGGAAATCGAGGCGGCAGCCCTGTCCCTGGATGAAGATGTCCAGTTAGAGCAAGAACGGCAACGTCTGCTCAATCATAAGATGATTGCAGATACCCTAAGTAATGCTTATACCATGCTAGATGCAGAAGACTTCTCCAGTCTTAGCAATGTGCGGTCGGCTATGAATGATTTGCAAAGCATCGAAGAGTACGATCCAGACTACAAGACCTTATCTGATCAACTGGCTGAGACCTACTATACTCTGGAGGATTTGACCAAGCGCTTGGAGGATCTGGTAGATGGATTGGACTTTGACGGTAACCGCTTGATGCAGGTGGAAGCTCGACTAGACCTGATCCATTCAATTACTCGTAAATATGGTGGTCAGGTAAAGGATGTCCTTGATTACCTAGAGCAAATTAGCAAGGAGTATAGCCTATTAACAGGAGGAGGAACCTCTTCTGAAGACTTGGAAAAAGAACTCAAGTCTATGGAAGGACAGTTGGTTGCCTTGGCTAAAGAACTGAGTCAAGGGCGTCATGCCTTGGCCCAAGAGCTGGAAGCTGAGATCCAGCAGGAATTGGCGGATCTCTACATGGAAAAAGCTCGTTTCCAAGTGCGTTTTACCCCATCTAAGTTTAATCGGGAAGGAAACGAAACGGTTGAGTTTTATATTTCAACCAACCCTGGAGAGGACTTTAAACCTTTGGTAAAAGTAGCATCAGGTGGGGAGTTGTCCCGTCTTATGTTGGCCATCAAGTCAGCCTTTTCACGTAAAGAAGGCAAGACCAGTATTGTCTTTGACGAGGTGGATACAGGGGTATCTGGTCGGGTGGCGCAGGCCATTGCTTCGAAGATTTATAAGATTGGACGTTATGGTCAGGTGCTAGCCATCTCTCATTTACCTCAGGTCATTGCAGTAGCCGATTACCAATTCTTTATCGAAAAGGTGAGCGATGAATTTTCAACGGTTTCGACCGTTCGCTTGCTCAGTCATGAAGAACGGGTCGAAGAAGTCGCTAAGATGCTAGCTGGTGAAGATGTGACAGAAGCAGCCCGTATGCAGGCAGAGCAATTGCTAAAACGGCCGTCCTAAGAAGAAAGGAACCGATATGAAAAGCTATTTCGTAGTGGGAGACATTCATGGAAAAGCTGGTATGCTAGAGGAACTGATGACCCATTGGGATGGTCAGTCCCAGCTGGTTTTTCTCGGAGATCTGATAGACCGTGGGGAAGATAGTCGTAAGGTTATCGAACTGGTCAAAGATGTTGTCGAACAGCAAGGGGCCATCTGCCTCTCTGGGAACCACGAATACATGTTTCTAGCCTGGATCGATGACCCGACCGAGCGCTATGACCATTACCGACGAAATGGTGGGGACACGACCATCAACTCTCTACTTGGTCGTCCTCTCACGGCTCCAGTAGATGGCGTGGCGGATGCTCGGCGCGTGCAAGAGACTTGTGGGGATCTCGTCGCTTTCATCCGTTCGCTTCCTTTTGTCTATGAAACAGAACACTATATTTTTGTGCATGCTGGGCTTGACTTGACCTTGCCTGATTGGCATGAAACGTCGGATTACCAAAAGGTCTGGATTCGCCAACCCTTCCATGAAGCTTTGAATCAGACAGGAAAGACCATTGTTTTCGGCCATACCCCGGTTCACTATCTCTTGGATCAAAAGATTGGAACCAAGGAGCTCTGGGTGACCAAAGATGGGAAGATTGGCATGGATGGCGGGGCTGTATATGGTGGCGTCCTCCATGGCATTCTCTTTGATGAAAGTGGAATGAAGGCCGATGTTGCCTTGGTCAATGATGGCTTTGCAGCTATCGATGATTAAGTAAAAAGGACTTTGTCCCACAAAAGCCTAGAAAATTTGATATAATAGAGTGGATATATCTAAGAAAAGATTGTAGGAATGTTATGTCACAAGTAAAAATTGTTACAGACTCATCCGTAACGATTGAGCCTGAAGTTGTTGAAAAATATGGAATTACCATCGTTCCCCTCTCTGTTATGGTGGACGGTGTCCTCTATTCAGATGCGGAATTAACAGAAGGACAATTCCTTCAGTTGATGAAGTCCAGTAAGAACCTTCCAAAGACCAGTCAACCTCCAGTAGGTGTGTTTGCGGAAGCCTTCGAAGGTTTGGCGGAAGAAGGGGCGCAAATTATTGCGATCCATATGTCCCATGCCTTATCTGGTACAGTGGAAGCTGCACGTCAAGGCGCTACCTTAGCCAATGCAGATGTCACGGTGATCGATAGTAGCTTTACGGACCAAGCCATGAAGTTCCAAGTGGTGGAAGCAACGAAACTGGCTCAAGAAGGAGCTAGCGTAGAGGAAATTGTAGCCCACATTGAAGAGGTCAAGCAAAAATCTAGACTCTACATTGGGGTTTCTACTCTGGAAAACCTGGTGAAAGGAGGCCGGATTGGCCGCGTAACTGGTTTATTGAGTTCCCTTTTGAACATTCGGGTTGTCATGGAAATGAAGAATGATGAACTGCAACCGATTGTCAAAGGACGCGGACAGAAGACCTTTAAAAAATGGTTGGACGAGTTGATACAAGACCTATCTGGTAAAGAAATCGCTGAGATAGGGATTTCCTATGCTGGTGGACCTGACTTTGCTAACCAAATGAAGGCGCAATTACAGCCTTTGGTTGCAACTCCGATCTCTGTTTTGGAGACAGGTTCAATCATTCAAACCCACACTGGGGAAGATGCCTGGGCAGTTCTTGTCCGATTTGCATAGAAGCCCGTCAATAAAGGAATTTATTCCTAGATAAATGTTGATAAAAACAAGTTTAGTACTTGACCTAAAAGCATTTTTTAGATATGATAGAGATGTTAAGGGTAAAACCTAAAAAAATTTGGAGGATTTGTTAAATGGCTAACAAACAAGATTTGATCGCAAAAGTGGCAGAAGCTACAGAATTGACTAAAAAAGACTCAGCAGCAGCAGTTGACGCTGTATTTGCAGCTGTTTCAGAATACCTTTCAAAAGGTGAAAAAGTTCAATTGATCGGTTTCGGTAACTTTGAAGTTCGTGAACGTGCAGCTCGTAAAGGTCGCAACCCACAAACTGGTAAAGAAATCAAAATCGCTGCTTCTAAAGTTCCAGCATTCAAAGCTGGTAAAGCTCTTAAAGACGCAGTCAAATAATTGTGATTTAAAAAGCCTGTTGTATCAAGCATTTTAGCTTGTGCGACAGGCTTTTTTGTATCCGAGGGGCAAAGTATTATAAATTATCCAGCAAATCCAGAATGTTGTCATCCATCTTCTTCGTCACATGCGTGTAAATTTTGTTAGTGGTACGAGAATCAGATTGTCCCAAAGGCTCAACATTCGTCAAGAATCTGACTATATTGCGCATCTGTTGTCTTGATTCGCATCAGAACTAATTCTATATGACTATCAAGCAGTTATTGGGGAGACCGTTACTCGTTTCAACTTCTCTGTATAAGGATCGTTGTATCTTTCAAAAAATTTATATTTCCCATTTTTGAGTTTTTCAATCCACATTGTTCATTACCTCTCCAATATGAGGCCTATTCTTCATGTTCCTGCAGTTCATTCAAAGCATCTTGGATATCTTTTTTTGTTTTAAAAGGATTATTTTTGATGTTTACGATATACATGAAAATCGTCAAAATCAGAAGAAAGAATCCAATAGCTAGATTTATCGTGAAATACAAGAGAGTACAGAACGCAAGCAAACCCACTGGAAAATACCAAGAAGAAGCAGGGTGAATTTTTCTACCTTTTTGTGTGTAAATAGCTTGTTCTTGTTTTTTTGATTGACTTTTTTTCATGCTTCCGAAAGCATCTACAGTTGTTTTATTGTAAACTTTATTGTATAAAGCACGTTTTGGATTCTTGATAATTCCAGTGCCTTTCTGTCCGTATGTGGGGATGACTGCTTTTTTCATTTGCCTTTTCCATTTTGAAGTAGTTCTGGCTTTTAGACTTTTTGAAAGGCTTGGTTTTCTAACTCCTATTTTCATATAGTTCTCCCTTCTAGCCATCTTTCGAGGTGGCTTTCTTATTTGTTTTCTAAAATTTGAATCTTTTCAGTGAGATCATTTATCTTTGCGACATCACTATTTAAATTATTGATGTAATAATTAACCTCGTTACTAATATCGATGTGATTATTGTACCCACTAATGTTTTGGAAGTAATTGATAATATTTCTACAAAAACGAGCATGCTCATTGTAGTAGGCAAGTTCTGAAATCAAAATATTTAATTCAAATTTTTGTTTATCCCATCTAGGAAAATCAACATCAAGATTAACGGGAAAGTTCTTGACAGAGTGAATTTCCCATAGAGCATGATATTTACCAGCTATCTGTTTTCCTTCTTCGCTCGGTTTCGTTCGCTCTCCATCATCTAGTAACAAACCTTTGTTTTTGAATTCTTTTGTCAACTTTTCTGCATCTATGTTATAGTCAGAGAAAAAGTATTTCGGGATAGATATTGATGATTTTCTACCTGTTTTAGTATTCCCCCACCAGACAAGTAGAAGCAGTTCTCTCAACTTATAACCTTCTGGTGTCTGATAATTGTCGGTATAACGAGGAGAATCGAAAGACCGATCCCAAAAATCTTGCATTGTTGGCCTACTCAAAAGCAGGTTGACATATTCTCTTGTATAGTAATCTGGGCCAGTAGAAATAGTCGTCTTAACATTCATTCTTTCTGGCAAGATTCTTTTCTTTTTCTTTTTGAAGAGAAAATCAAAAAATCCCATATCATTTCTCACTTTCTTCTCTATACACATCTACAACTTTGCCAATGAAACTAAAATCACTGTTTGAATTAATCGTTATTTCTTTGTATTTCTTGTTAAAGCTTCTTAAATAAGCTTTGTCCTTTTCGATAATGAGCTGCTTGATATAAGCCTCTCCCTCGTAGTCAAACACTTCAACTGTTTCACTTGGAAGCTCTATCGCCAATTTAACATACATATAATCCCTAAATTTGTAATCTGGTTCCAACGAATCTCCGTAAATAGGCGTAACGAAGTCATCGTCCACCTTCATAGACAACTGAATTGTCTCTCTATCTGTACTTCGTTGTGTAGATAGTTCTCTAACAACCACAGTTCGAGGAGGAATCATGGAAACATTTATTAGATCAGTTCTGATATCTTTAATAGTGATATACACTCTGATGCATTACTACATTTATAAAGTAAATGAACTATACAAGAAATATATGGATTTCGAAACATCAAGTGTTAAGAAATTTGCTGAAGACATCATAAACAAACTTCCAAAAAATTCATCCCAAGGGGAGTGATAGAAAAACACATTTTTTCAAAACTAATATCTGGATGGTATTGAAGAACTTGTTGAACAGTGAAGTTATTTCTGATGAAATCATAGTCTGAATCAATTGTGGAATATTTATCATCTTCAATTTTTAACAGACCTAGTCGCTCTAAGTTCGTTAAAGATGAAGATAATTCATTAATCCCTTCAGTGCCATTTATAAAGTAAATGATTGGGAATACTATTTTGTAGCCACTATCGGATCTTATAACAGCTTTCATGATAGGGATTGGGGATCCTGCTAGGGGATTCTGTCCTTTTAAAAATTGGAGAATACGTGCATCCGTTACGTCTAGTTGCTTGATAATTTCAACGAAAGATGGGTGTATAATCGAGTTCTTTCGATTATCAAATGAACTAGCTAATATTTTAGCGAACATAGAACGCAACTCTTCTTCTTCAATATAATATTTAGATGCTTCCAATGCAGGGCCTAATATTTTTAGAGGAGGTTCTTGGACATTCTCTGGTGGGATAGTTGCTACTTCTTGAAGTGTGCTATTTCTGAGATTCTCGACATCAATTTCGTTTTTTGCACGCAATAACGCTGCTTGATTAGAAACGTCGTGGCCATAATTGACATACCACCAATCTTGAAATGTTTGAATAGGCCCAGCAAATACACCGGCTGAAGTAGCTCCTCCTAAAAATCCTGTAAAAAGAGGAAGGAAGTCTTTAAGTTGGTTAGGGTCCATAATTTTTCTTTCTTCATATATTGACTAAAACTGTAAGATACATTGGTCAAGATATATTATACGATAATAAACATTGTATGTCAATATATTGTATTCCTTAAAATTGTTTTGATTTTTGTTACACAATATATAGTATAACAGGGAGAGCGATAATGGAAATTATACAAATAAAGTTAGATAAGGATTAGAGGCCATGCTTTGGGAAAAAATTTCAGAAAATTGGACAGTTTATAAACTTTGTTTAAAAGCAGATATCGGACCTGCTGGAATCTATCGTTTTTTTGTTTTGGAGTCCTTTCTAGACAGGGCCTATAAATAGGAGTATAATAGAAAAAAGTGAGAAATGGAGGGTGGACCATGAGATGGATTGTTGGAATCTTTGTTCTGCTCATGATTAAGCCAATTATTTATCTATTGAAAGGTCTCTGGTTTATGGTGGAACTCTTCTTTATGTTCCTCTTTGTTAAAATTTTACTAGGAACTATGAGATGGATCTTTAGTTGGGGAAGTTAAGATTAGATATAAAAAAGTGTGGGAGTAAAGGAGCTTGATTCGAGCTAATTTAATCCTGCACTTTTTCTTATTTACAAACATTCTAATTAGGCAAAATGTGGTATTCGTGATATAATAGTTTTAAAGAAGAGACAGAAAGGGGAAAGACCATGCTAGCTTGTTTAACGCTCGATTCCGTTCAACAAGAAAAAGTGGAAGATGTATTGCAACACTTGCGTAAAAAATCTGTACGGATTACAGAGACGCGTCGGGCTGTCCTTTCCTATCTTGTCAAAAGTCAGGAACATCCAAGTGCAGATGCCATCTATCAGGACTTGAAACCAGCCTTTCCCAATATGAGCCTGGCAACCGTTTATAACAATCTCAAGGTCCTCATTGAAGAAGGTTTTGTCTCTGAAATTAAAGTTCGTAATGATACCACGACCTACTTTGACTTTATGGGACACGATCATTTGAATTTGATTTGTGAGTCTTGTGGGAAGATTGATGATATTGATATCGAAGTTCCAGACGTGAGAGCAGAAGCGAGAGAAAAAAGTGGCTACGTCATTACCAAGTGCCAAACCACAGTTTATGGCCTTTGTCCGGAATGCCAGAAGCAATTGTAGGCAAACCTCTTTTTAGAGGTTTTTTTGTTTAGTCTTGTTTGTGGAAAGAGGGTGGAAGAGGCAGGATTTAGAACCTGGTGAGAGCGACTTGTAAATGTCCATGAAAAAGAATTGATAAAATTTTCACGAAATCTTCGATCTAGCTCTGTTAAGACTAGATTTTTCCCTCAAAATCTAGTAGAATAGAATAGATAAACGAGGGTAACCTCGGAAAATAAAAGGAGATCCATCTAATGGTAAAATTGGTTTTTGCTCGCCACGGTGAGTCTGAATGGAACAAAGCTAACCTTTTCACTGGTTGGGCTGATGTTGATTTGTCTGAAAAAGGTACACAACAAGCGATCGACGCTGGTAAATTGATCAAAGAAGCTGGTATCGAATTTGACCAAGCTTACACTTCAGTATTGAAACGTGCGATCAAAACAACTAACTTGGCTCTTGAAGCTTCTGACCAATTATGGGTTCCAGTTGAAAAATCATGGCGCTTGAACGAACGTCACTACGGTGGTTTGACTGGTAAAAACAAAGCTGAAGCTGCAGAACAATTTGGTGATGAGCAAGTTCACATCTGGCGTCGTTCATACGATGTATTGCCTCCAAACATGGATCGCGATGATGAGCACTCAGCACACACTGACCGTCGTTACGCTTCACTTGACGACTCAGTAATTCCAGATGCTGAAAACTTGAAAGTAACTTTGGAACGTGCCCTTCCATTCTGGGAAGATAAAATCGCTCCAGCTCTTAAAGATGGTAAAAATGTATTCGTAGGAGCACACGGTAACTCAATCCGTGCCCTTGTGAAACACATCAAAGGTTTGTCAGACGACGAAATCATGGATGTGGAAATCCCTAACTTCCCACCATTGGTATTCGAATTTGACGAAAAATTGAACGTAGTTTCTGAATACTATCTTGGAAAGTAAGATAGCAGGATTCGTTATCAATCATAGAAAGCTGACTTCAGTCAGCTTTTTTGTTTGTCCGTCGCAGACCTAGCTGTTTTTTGGTTTTCAGGGACTCCTAAAAATGATATAATGAAGTGTTATTACATAAGGTTTCATTAGCCTTGAAAGGAAAAGAAAATGACAAAATCATTCTACATCACAACCCCTATCTATTACCCATCTGGTAAATTGCATATTGGTTCAGCTTATACAACGATCGCCTGTGACGTTTTGGCGCGTTACAAACGCATGATGAACTACGATGTTTTCTACCTGACTGGTCTCGATGAGCATGGGCAAAAGATCCAGCAGAAAGCGGAAGAAGCTGGCATTACACCGCAAGCTTATGTAGATGGGATGGCGGTTGGAGTGAAAGAACTCTGGCAATTACTCGATATCTCATATGATAAATTCATCCGTACGACAGACGACTACCATGAAAAAGTAGTGGCTCAGGTTTTTGAACGCTTGCTGGCGCAAGACGACATCTACCTAGGTGAGTACTCTGGCTGGTATTCAGTCTCTGATGAAGAGTTCTTTACAGAAAGCCAATTGGCTGAGGTATACCGTGATGAGAATGGCAAGGTCATCGGTGGGGTAGCCCCATCAGGACACGAAGTAGAATGGGTTTCTGAAGAATCTTATTTCCTTCGTCTCAGCAAATACCAAGACCGTTTGGTTGAATTTTTCAAATCCCAACCTGATTTCATCACCCCAGATGGTCGTCTCAATGAAATGTTGAAAAACTTCATCGAGCCAGGTTTGGAAGACTTAGCGGTATCTCGGACCACCTTTACCTGGGGTGTGCCAGTTCCATCTAATCCAAAACATGTGGTCTATGTATGGATTGATGCTCTTCTCAACTATGTGACAGCTCTTGGCTACGGTCAAGAAAATCATGAAAACTTTGACAAATTCTGGAACGGCACCGTCTTCCACATGGTTGGAAAAGACATCCTTCGTTTCCACTCCATCTACTGGCCAATCCTTCTCATGATGTTGGATGTTAAATTGCCAGAACGTTTGATTGCCCATGGTTGGTTTGTCATGAAAGACGGCAAGATGTCTAAGTCTAAAGGGAATGTCATCTACCCAGAAATGTTGGTGGAACGCTTCGGCTTGGATCCGCTTCGTTACTACCTCATGCGTAGCCTTCCAGTTGGTTCTGATGGGACCTTCACCCCAGAAGACTACGTGGCTCGTATCAACTATGAATTGGCCAATGACCTTGGAAACCTCCTCAACCGGACGGTAGCCATGATCAATAAATACTTTGGTGGTCAAGTTCCTGCTTATGTCGAAAATGTTACCGCATTTGATGCTGATTTGGCTAAGGTAGTTGAAGAAAACATCGCAGAATACCACAAGCAAATGAACGCGGTTGATTACCCACGCGCTTTGGAAGCCGTATGGAGCATCATCTCTCGTACCAACAAGTACATCGATGAGACAGCTCCTTGGGTCCTCGCTAAAGAAGATGGCGACAAGGAACAATTGGCAGCGGTCATGGCTCACTTAGCGGCTAGTCTTCGTGTCGTGGCTCACTTGATCCAACCATTCATGATGAACACCTCAAATGCCATCATGGAACAACTTGGCTTGGGCTTGGACTTCGATCTTGAAAACTTGACTTTAGCAGGCTTCCCTGAAAATGTCACAGTGGTGGCCAAAGGAACTCCAATCTTCCCACGTCTTGACATGGAAGAAGAAATTGCCTACATCCAATCTCAAATGACTGCAGGCAAACCACAAGAAAAAGAATGGATTCCAGAAGAAGTGGAACTCAAGTCTGAAAAAGACGAGATCAAATTTGAAGACTTTGACAAGGTTGAAATCCGTGTCGCAGAAGTCAAAGAAGTGGAACGCGTCGAAGGATCAGACAAACTGCTTCGCTTCCGCCTTGACGCTGGTGACGGTGAAGATCGTCAAATCCTCTCTGGTATCGCTCAATTCTATCCAAATGAACAAGAATTGGTCGGCAAGAAACTTCAAATCGTGGCCAACCTCAAACCACGTAAGATGATGAAGAAATATGTCAGCCAAGGCATGATTCTTTCCGCGGAACACGGAGATCAATTAACAGTCTTAACAGTTGATCCATCTGTACCAAATGGAAGCATCATCGGCTAAACGATAGACAAAGAAAAAATCATCTAAAAAACTTTCCTTAGGTGAGTACGGACGTCAGCGAACTTCGAAGAAGTTCCATGAC